>NZ_JADBUE010000174.1:0-13620 GCF_020245805.1 Microcystis sp. M179S2
GCCAAGCTTTTCTGGTCGGAACCCCCTAAGCCGAGTTTTCAAGGTGCTGCGCCGTCCACTTGGTTTTCGAGACTGGCCTTTTAATTCTAACGTAAAGCCGCCGTTCTACGGCGGGGTTTCAGACCCAAAATTTCCGATGATAGGCCTCCCCAGCCGCTCTGTAAACGGGCTGTTCTGCGATCGCTCCGTTCTCCGGTCCGAATAGAAACGCCACCGGTTTCTGGGAGAGGGGAAGCTGATTCAGGTTTGCTTCTAGGGCCTCATCTACCACCTCCCCCAAGGTAGCACCTTCTAAATCACTAGCTTTGACCATTGCTTCGGCCGATAGATTCTGGGTTCTTGTCGGCTGTCGCACGTTGTTCAGGGTGATGGTGCGGTTCCCAGACAGACGCAACACGGGAGATTTCCGCAGAATTTCCAACATCCGTTCTTCATAAGAACCGCTATTGTCGATTACCACCGCTGCGCTTTCCGGTTCGTCTTCCATCTCCACCGGAGGCGGTATGGTTCCCTCGATGGTGAAGGGACTACACACCCGCACAATACTCTTATCTACTTCGGGACGGTCAACTAAGATTTCCGATTCTGGCGGTTCATTGTTAGCGATACTTTTCAGGGTGATGTGTGGGACAATTCCCCCAATTTCTTCCCCTTTACTGTTCTGTTTTCTCTTGTAGATAAAACCCCCCGTCGGTGAGTTATTATCTTTCAGTTGATACCAAGGAAAAGTGGCGGTTAATAGTCTCTGTCTGGCTAAGGCTAAGGGTACTCTACTGACATCACAGGTTATCCATCTTCTCCCCCATTGTTCGGCAACGTAAGCGGTTGTCCCACTTCCACAATTATGAACGGTACAAACTTCAGTAATAAAAGAGTGGACGGTTTCAATCTCTAAATCATAGACTGTTTTCGTCGTTATTTCCGATTCTAAATCTTTAATTTCACAGGGTATTTGTTCCCTGCCAAAATAAACAATATCACCGATTTTTAAAGTATCAGCCCGTCGCCATTCTTTGTAATGATCTTCTGAAGGTTCAACCGCTACTTTTGTTGATGTTTGAACTACATAAAGCATATCAGTAATATTACCTGCTGTATCATCCCAAAAATTAGTAATTTCTACAATAGGGTAATCATCAACATAAAACTTATAACCAAAACCTTCTTTAGTTTTAATAATTCTATTTATTTCTCTAAGATATTCAATCTGTGCTTTTTTACGACGCCATACATATCCAAGTTTAGGAGTAAATTTTTCACCTTCAAACTCTAGTTCAAATCGTCTTTCTGGATCATTTACACTCTCAATAATTTTATCAACTCTAAAAACTTTACATTTATCTTTTGTTGTTAAAATACTTCTTTTTTCTTCAGTAGTTAAAGTTCTAATTTCTCCATTTAAAAATTCACCCCATAAAGCTAATTTTTTCGAATCTTCTGTCGTTCCTTCTATTCCAGTTCTTTGATAGAATAGTTTGTTAGCTTTTACTTGATTTATATTTTTAGAGTACCATAATAAATAATTAAAAGCGTTTCTAATCGTTTTACTATTCGGTGTTCCCTTTTTCCAAACTATTGTTGAAACTTCATTCTCCCCCCCAAAAACCTCATCCATCAATTCCCGAACATGATCAACATTCTCATCGGAAATCTGCAGAAAAACACTACCGCTATCAGTCAACAACTCCCGGGCCAATAACAAACGATTGCGTAAATAACTCAGATAGGAATGTAACCCTAATTCCCAAGTATCTCGATAAGCTTGCACCATCTCCGGTTCGCGGGTGAAATCATCGTCATCGTTGTGTTTAACGTCGCGTTTTCTGACAAAAGGTTGAAAATTAGAACCAAATTTTACCCCGTAGGGAGGGTCAATATAAATCATCTGCACCTTACCCCCCATCCCCTCGTATTGCAGTAGGGAGTTCATCGTCACCAAGGAGTCACCGAGAATCATCCGGTTTAC
Source organism: Microcystis sp. M179S2 (assembly GCF_020245805.1). Taxonomy (NCBI): domain Bacteria; kingdom Bacillati; phylum Cyanobacteriota; class Cyanophyceae; order Chroococcales; family Microcystaceae; genus Microcystis; species Microcystis sp. M179S2. The sequence continues at coordinate 1,967 of NZ_JADBUE010000174.1, forward strand.
CCATTTATCGTGGTACTCATAAGCTCGGAGAATCTGGTCAGTAATTGACCATTTAGGGTCATTAAATAGTTCAAATAGATTCAATTGTTCCCCTTTTTCCACCTTGTGGGATTTCAGGGTTTCAATAATTGCCCTAGTGGATAAACGTTCATGGACAAATAAGGGTAAAGTCGGCACTTCAAAAAATAATCTTTCGGCCTTTCCTGTCCAATTTAAAAACGGTTCACCGATTGCCTTGAGTTGATGCGCTGCTATTTTGGCGGTTTCTAAATCTTCTGCTGCGAGAATTTGCTCAATTAAGGCCTCAGCTTGTTCTCGTGCGGGGTTTTCATCCCAGTTTAACTCCGGGGACAAGAAGGAATCATAACGATAGGTGACAGGGGGTTTTTTCTTCTTGAAGTGGGGTTCTGTGCCAATATCGGGATGCTGGGGATGTTCCTCGCCATGGTTGTAACTTTTGGCTTCCGTTTGCTTGTTCGTTTTCTTGGGCATTAGCAACTCTTCCTCCAGGGCGAGGTCTGCCTTTATTGTAACCGCTCAATAACCCCAAGAGAGCCGAAAAAAAGCGAACTTCTCCAGGGAGAAATTCGCCTTAATTTCCAGAAATTCTGAATTTATTAATTAGGCACGAGCTTCGAGACGACCATAGAAAATGCCGCGAATTTTCACTTCTTCAGCATCTTTTGCGCCTAAATCGGTGTCGGAAGGCTGCTCACTTTCAAAAACACCAGCAAACTCGCCGGTAGAAGCGTCAACTTTAGTTACCTGTAAAGACATAGTACCTTTACCCAGTTCCGTCGCTTTGACGTTAGCGCGCTGGAAATCTTGACTATCAGCACTAGCGGGTAAAGCAACAGCGTTATCATAACCCGTTACCACACCCCGACCTTTGGGATCTAAGAAACCAGCGCCACGATAGGAGGGAACTTTAAAGTCGCCTTCAAAATCGGTGGAACTGTTAATCGAGTTAAAGCCGGCTTCGGTTTTGCCAGTGAAACCTTTAATGGTAAAGAAGAGGGGAACTCTTTCACCTCCGGGTAATTGTACGGTAACGGGTTGGAAATCGATACCGTCTTCTTCCTTGAGGGTTAAAACACCGTCTTCGCCTACGCTTAAACTCGCTGTCATCTGTTCTAAACTGGTGGTATCTCTGGTTAGGAGTTTACCCGGGATAAAGGTGGCTGCTTCCCGCTTATTAACGGGTTCACCCTTGACAAAATATTCTTGGGGTTCCAAGCATAAATCTGTCACCACATAACTTTCGCCGCGTTCTAAGGGGAGAGTACCCCGGGTGAACTCGGAAATCTGGGGACATTTGTTAGCTAATCCCGTGTTTAAAATTTCATCATAGGTTAGCTCGTTTCTATTCAGGACGGCACTAGGCGCGTCGCTACAAGCTGTCAATACCCCTAAGCACAAGGCTAAAAAGGCAACTAACAAGGCACGAAATCTCATCTATGTCAACCTCTCTTTGTCAATCTTTACAATTACTACCCTTGATCCATAGCCTGATGAATTATCGAATCGGTCGGGCCAATTCACCGAAACTCAGTTTATCAAAGATCAGTGACCATTGAGAAGATGGGAGACAGGAGGCAAGAGGCAAGGGGCAAGAGGCAACAGGCAAGGGGCAAGGGGGGGAGGCTCTCAGTAACTGATAGCTGATGACTGATATGATTGGTGTGACTGTTTTCAAATAGGAACATGAATAGCCGATTGCCGGGAGATAACAGCCAATTAGATAGCCAACTAGATTCCCTTGTAACGACGGTGACAGCGATCGCCCAAGAACAGCAGGGAGATTGTAACGGTTTGTTAATGTTGCTGCGAACTTTAGAAAATTTACATCGGCAAATTCGCGAGCAGATGTTCGAGCCATCTTTACCCAATACCCGTAAGGACTTATACGGATTACTCCGGGATATCGAGGAAACCGGGGGATGGCCCTATATAGAACGGATGAAGTTACAAATGTTAATGGAAAAATTATTAGCCAGTGAAGTCGGCGCGCTCGATTCGGCGGCAAAAACCGATGATCGAGAAAAATGAGTTTCCAGAGGTTACGGAGCGGGTTACAGTATTGGGAAAATGGATATTTTAGGGGTAGTTCGTAAATCATGACCACCGTGAACCCGATTAAATTTGGAACCGATGGCTGGCGCGGGATTATCGCCGCCGATTTTACTTTCGATCGAGTCGCTCTGCTCGCTCCCTTGGCGGCTCAGGTTTTAGCGGATAATTATGGTCAGATCACAGGTTCGCGGACGATGATCGTCGGCTATGATCGGCGGTTTATGGCGGAGGATTTTGCTCAAACTGCGGCGGAATCGCTTCAAAAAGCCGGTTTTGATGTGCTTCTCTCCCAATCCTACGCTCCGACTCCCGCTTTTAGTTGGGCAGCTCGCTCAGAAAATGCTCTCGGTGCGATCGTGTTAACCGCCAGTCATAACCCAGCCAAATATCTCGGTTTGAAGGTTAAAGGTTATTTTGGTGGTTCTGTCTCGCCGGAAATTACCCAACAAATTGAAGCTTTATTGTCTAATCCGCCGCAATTTAACGCAGCTGCTGGTAAATTAAGCACTTTTGAGCCATGGTCAGGTTATTGTCAGGGTTTACGCCAAAAAGTTAATATTGCCGCTATTGCCAACGCGATCGAATCGGGACAACTAAAAGTTTATTCCGATGTCATGCACGGTGCGGCGGCTACCGGTTTAGAGCGTCTTTTGGGGGTGGGGATCACGGAATTACGCGGCAATCGCGATCCTTTGTTCGGTGGCGGCTCTCCAGAACCTTTACCGAGAAATTTGAGGGAAATCATCGATAAACTGGCTCACAGCGCAAATTTAGCCCCTTTGCGAGTAGGTTTGGTCTTCGATGGGGATAGCGATCGAGTAGCGGCGATCGATGGTCGGGGGAATTTTTTAAGCACCCAAAATCTCATCCCGATTTTAATCGAGCATTTAGCCGGCAAAAAGGGAATGAGAGGGGAAATTGTCAAAACGGTGAGCGGTTCCGATTTAATCCCCAAATTAGCCAGTTTATACGGTTTATCGGTCTTTGAAACCCCGATCGGTTATAAGTATATCGCCGATCGAATGTTGACCACTCCTGTGTTAATTGGTGGGGAAGAGTCGGGAGGTGTCGGTTATGGTACTCACATTCCCGAACGGGATGCTTTATTATCAGCTTTATACGTTTTGGAAGCGGTGGTAGAATCGGGCCAAGATTTAAGCGATCTTTACGCGCAATTACAGGATAAAACCGGGTTTCATTCTAAGTATGATCGCATTGATTTACCCTTAGCTAATATGGAAGCTCGCGATCAGTTAATTACTGCTTTGGATAAGGAACCCTTAAGGGAAATTGCCGGTAAACAAGTGACTGATTGTAATACTATGGACGGTTATAAATTCCGTTTAGAAGATGGCAGTTGGTTGTTAATTCGCTTTAGTGGCACCGAACCGGTTTTGCGTCTCTACTGTGAATCTTCAACCCTCGATCGAGTTGATGAAATTCTCGCCTGGGCAAAATCTTGGGCTATCTATATCTAATAGAAAACGGGTTTCTTGAAGAAACCCGTTTTCTATTTTAGGAAATTTTCAGCCCGCGAATCGCATAATCTAATAATTCGATGGGATGAATAACGGGTGTATCTTTTCCCTGTAATTGTAGATGTTTTTTAATTTGTAGGGAACAACCCGGATTAGGGGAAGCAATCACCGCAGCCCCAGTATTTAATAAATTGTGTACTTTCTGCTGACCTAATTCATCGGCAGTATCTGGCTGTAGCATATTATAAACTCCGGCACTGCCACAACACAAGGCCGCATCGATAGGTTCTTTTAAGTTAATATTGGGGATTTTTTGCAATAATTGCCGTGGTTGCACGGAGATTTTTTGTCCGTGTAAAAGATGACAGGCATCTTGATAAACTAGGGTTAATTCTGTCTCGGTAATCGGGGATAAATCAGCAGTTAACCCCACTGCGGCTAAAAATTCTTGGGCATCGCGTACTTTAGCCACAAACTCCTTAGCCTTATCTTTATATTCAGGATCGTCGGCTAAAATATGATGATATTCCTTGAGAGTATGACCACAACCCGCCGCATTGATAATAATATAATCAACCTCGGTTTCTGCGAAACTATCGATCATTTGTCTGGCTAAACTTTGTGCTTGTTTTTCCTGTCCTTGATGTGCGGGTAAAGCGGCACAACAACCCTGGGTTTTTGGGATAACCACTTCGCAACCATTGGCAGTTAAAACCCGCACTGTTGCTTCATTTACCGGCGAGAAAAAGAGGCGCTGCACACAACCTAAAACTACTCCCACTCGATAGCGTTTTTCAGTTTGGGAGGGAATAACATCGGCATAGTTTTTAAACAAAGAGGACAGGGTAATTTTGGGTAAAATTGATTCCATCGCCGCTAGACGGGGAAAGAGCATTTTTAAGATACCCGATTTCCTGACTAGGGTTTGTAATCCCAGGGTTTGATATAACCAGAGGAAGGGTAAAAATAATTTGAGACGGACGGGATAGGGAAAGAGATTAAAAATGAGAAAACGAATAATTTTATCTTTAAAACTGCGGGGTTGATTGCGTTCCACTTGCGGACGAACTGCGGCGATTAATTGATCGTATTGTACTCCCGATGGACAGGTACTAACACAGGCTAAACAACCTAAACAAGTATCAAAATGTTGGCTAGTGGTTTCGTCTAAAACTGCTTCCCCTTTGTTAATGGCATTCATCAGATAAATTCTGCCCCGGGGGGAGTCCATTTCTTTGCCAATCACTCGATAACTGGGACAGGTAGATAGACAAAAACCACAGTGAACACAACTATCGATTAATTCTTGGGCAGGGGGATTCTTGGGGTCAAATCCTTGATTTTTTTGGTCGATTAATTCTTGAAAGTTAACGGAATGTTCGGAGGTTTGCATGATTTTTAATTAGATTTTGTTAAGAAAGCGTTCAGGACTAAAAATACCGTGAGGATCGAATTTAGTTTTTAGGGTTTTCATCATGGTAATTGCGTTACCTGTATAGCCCCAAGGTTCAATTTTTTCTTTTAGCGATGGCGGCGCAGTTAACACCGTTAAATAACCCTGATTGGCACTGCATAAAGAGCGAATTTTGTCAAGATTTTCCTCCGATTTTAAGATAACTTTACCCACCCCACTACTAATATTAATCGAGGCTAGTCCGTTAATTTGGTCGATCACTAGAGCTAAATTGCTAGGTAATAATCCTATTTTGCCGAAAAAAATGCCCTCTTGGTCATAATTATCGATTGTTTTTCGGTATCTTTGCCCTAGAGAAACTTCTTCCTCATCCCGATAATAATTAGTCTGACAATCTAACTGTTGCCCTAAATAACTCACCTGTTGCGATTGTTCGCTAATACTTTCGGGAATGCTTTGAAAACGCAGCAGTAAAGCGACTTTTTCCCCTAATCCTAGTGCTTGCGTCATCCCTGGGTTTAAACATTCAGCCACGGTGGGAGTTAAGGCCGATTGCCGAATAACTTGACTCAATTTGCTAATATTTTCGCTATTTCCAGTGATTATCAGGGTTTCTGAGTTAGCAGTTTCGGGATACAGTCGTAGGGTAATCTGATCGATAATCCCTAAAGTGCCGTAGGAACCCGTAAATAGCTTCATCATGTCGTATCCCGCCACATTCTTGACCACACGCCCTCCAGCTTTAGCAATCTCGCCATCGTGACGGATAAAGGAGAATCCTAGGATCAGATCCCGGACACCACCGTATCTTTGCCGCCATGTTCCCGCGTCGGCTGTGGCTATAATACCGCCAATCGTGGCATTATCGGCGTAACTGGGATCAAGAGGAAGAAATTGACCGCTAGGAGCTAAAAAAACCTGTAAATCCGCTAGTTTAAGCCCAGCTTGCACGGTTATAGTTAAATCTCCCCTAGCATGGTCAATAATCCGGTTGAGATTTTGGGTACTAACTAAAATATCGGGCGACTCGACTAACCCACCCCAATCTAATTTACTGCCTTGACCGTAGGCCAGTAAAGACAGACGATTTTCGTTGGTAAAACGCACCAGAGAGGATAAAGCGGTTGTATTAGCGGGATAAACTATAATTTCAGGACTTTTGCCCCTAATTGCCCTTGATAATCTTTCTTGTTCCTCTTTTGGCACTTGTTGCCAGGTGATAACTGTCGTGTCGGGGGGTAAAATAGAAGTTATCTGAACAGCGATCGCAGTCATATTTTACAAAAGAATTGAGGAGTGAGGAGTCAGGACTTACCGGCCGATAATGGCGAAGAATGGGGGTAATGCTGGGGCTAATCAGTAATTTTCAGCCTCTATTAATCAGATTACCTTAGTTTGGCTCTCCATCTCCGATGTCAGGCAATTCTAGCAATATTGAGGCACAAAGAAGTCAGCTTAATAACTGACTGCTAAATTAGCCATACACTCGTGTCATAATGTTAGATCACCTCGATCAGTAAGCCAAGAAGTAATGAGTGTAGATTGGACGAATAGCCGCGCCAAGCGATTAAGTGCCTTACCCCCCTACGTTTTCGCCCGCTTGGATGAATTAAAAGCCTTAGCCCGCAAAGAAGGACTAGATTTAATCGATTTAGGTATGGGCAACCCGGACGGTGCTGCCCCGCGTCCAGTTATCGAAGCGGCCATTCAAGCTTTTGAAACCCCCCAATTTCACGGTTATCCACCCTTTGAAGGAACCGCCAGTTTCCGAGAAGCGATCGCTAAATGGTATGATCGCTGTTATGCTGTGGAACTCAATCCCGATAACGAAGCTTTACCGCTGCTAGGTTCCAAAGAGGGCCTATCCCACCTGGCTTTGGCTTATGTTAACCCCGGCGATGTGGTCTTAGTTCCCAGTCCCGCCTATCCCGCCCATTTTCGCGGTCCCTTGATTGCTGGGGCGACGCTATACCCGATCATTTTAAAAGCAGAACAGGATTGGCTGATAGATATCGATTCTATCCCCGAAGATGTGGCTAAACAGGCGAAAATCCTCTATTTTAACTATCCCAGTAACCCCACCGCCGCCATTGCCCCCCGAGAATTTTTTGAGAAAATCGTTGCCTGGGCCCAGCACTATGAGATTATGCTCGTCCATGATCTCTGTTATGCTGAATTAAGTTTTGATGGTTATCAGCCCACCAGTTTATTAGAAATTCCGGGGGCAAAAGAGATTAGTGTGGAATTTCATACCCTCTCGAAAACCTATAATATGGCCGGGTGGCGCGTCGGTTTTGTCGTGGGCAATTCCGATATTATTCAAGGGTTACGCACCCTGAAAACCAATCTCGATTATGGTATCTTTTCCGTCATCCAAAAGGCGGCCGAAACCGCCCTACAACTGCCGGATGAATACGTCAAACAAGTACAGGAAAGATACCGGCAGCGACGAGATTTTTTCATCAAAGGTTTGGCGCAATTAGGTTGGGATATTCCCCCCTCTAAGGCGACAATGTATCTCTGGGTCCCCTGTAGCGTCGGTATGACTTCCACGGATTTCGCCCTCAGCGTCCTCCAAAAAACTGGTGTCGTGGTCACTCCGGGCAATGCTTTTGGAGAGGGAGGGGAAGGTTATGTGCGCGTCAGTTTAATCGCCGATATCCCGCGATTAGGGGAAGCTTTACAGCGCCTCGAAGATGCGGGAATTCGCTATCGGTAAGGAGAGTTTTTCCCCTTGATTTACGGGCCAAATCCCTCTAGGCACTGGCTAAAATTGCGATTATGATGGAATTTTATCGCGGTAGCTTGCCACTTCCATGACCTACAGCTTAAGAATTGCCGATATTCCCGTCAGTGAAAGACCAAGGGAACGTTTAATCAGTGTCGGGGCGAAAAACCTCAGTAACGCCGAATTATTAGCGATTTTACTAGCTACAGGTCAAGGTAAAGGCAAACTCTCGGCAGTGGGTTTAGGACAGCATATTCTCAACGAATTGAGTAAATATCGCCGGGAGCCTTTGGACGTTTTGAGGGATATTCACCCCCATGAATTAACCGCTATTCATGGCATTGGACCGGCTAAGGCCACTACTATTCTAGCGGCGATCGAATTGGGAAAACGGGCTTTTCAACGACGACCGACGGAAAAAATGGTCATCGATAGTCCCGATACCGCTGCCGCTATTCTTGGACACGAACTAATGTATCAGTCTCAGGAACGTTTCGCCGTTATTTTACTCGATGTCAAAAATCAGTTAATCGCACTCAAAGTGATTACTATCGGCACAGCCACAGAAACCCTGGTACATCCGCGAGAAATCTTTCGAGAAGTAGTGAAACAATCAGCTACTAAGTTAATTATCGCCCATAATCACCCCACTGGGTCACTTGCGCCTAGTCAAGACGATATTCTACTCACAGAACAATTATTACAGGGAGCCACCTATCTAGCCATTCCTCTCCTAGATCATTTGATCCTCGGTAATGGCAACTTCCAAAGTCTTCGCCAAATCACAGATCTTTGGGAAAAATATCCCCAAGAAGATTGACAGAAAAGAAACTCGATCTTTGTAGTTTAATTTTTTAGCCGTTTCAATTGGGCGTTAATTTCTGCAAACATTATGCGATCGCTGTCAAGGATTGGGGAGAAAACCAAAAATTTTGGCCGCTCCTCCTAAAATGGCAACAACCAAAGCTATCAGAATCCCCCGATTGGTAAATTCCTGATCAGCGACTCTTGCAGTTAACCCTTTAATTTCTGCGGTTAGTCGCTCATCTAAAGCTTTAATGTCCCCTCTTAATTCTGATTGTCCTATCTCTAGCTTGTTTAAACGCTCGTTGACATCTCTTTGTAAAAAGTCGATTTTCCCCTCAATCCTTGTCAAGACAGCCTCAAGGGAATAAGTGACCGTTTCGTTAGACATTTTGCTAAACTCCTAATTAATTAGGGCTTGCTGAATAAATGTGAAATGTAGGCAAGGTAAGAGTTTTGTGGCTTTTCTTGCGAAACAGGTGCAAGATTTTGAGATAATCGTGCTTCAAAACCTGGCATCTTGAGCGGCGATTGCGTCCTGTAGGGGCGAAGCATTCGGGTAATAACCTATCGGTGAAACCGTAGATTTTCTATCCGAATGCTTCGCCCGTACTTTTTCAGCAAACCCTAATTAAGCAATCTCAATTAATTGTTAGATAGTGGCGCAGGCTTCTGGTTCTTTGTATTTTATCTTTAATTGTAACCAGCTACTTAGTCGATGAGTCGATCATAGGTGCTGCGTTACGACGGATTGTCACCTTCGAGTCAAAGCAGCAATTTTGGCCGTCTCGCGCACCCTTTCCTCCCCACTTCCCAATTCATAATTCATAATTCATAATTCCCATGGGACCGAAATCTGGGTAAAATTTGAGAGATACAATCGGTCAATTGGGCATGGATTATAAAGAAGCGGGCGTGGATGTGGAAGCGGGACGCGCTTTTGTCGAGAAAATTCGCCAAAATGTGGAAAGTACCTTCCGTCCCGAAGTTATCGGCGGTTTAGGCGGTTTTGGCGGCTATTTTCAGTTACCTTCCGGTTATCGGCAACCGGTGTTAGTATCGGGAACTGATGGTGTGGGAACCAAGCTGAAAATTGCCCATAGTCTCAATTGCCATGATACGGTGGGAATTGACCTCGTGGCCATGTGCGTCAACGATGTCTTAACCTCCGGGGCTGAACCTTTATTTTTCTTGGATTATCTCGCCACCGGTAAACTGGAAGCGTCACAGTTAGCAGCGGTGGTATCGGGAATCGCTAGGGCCTGTCGTGATAGTGGTTGTACTCTTTTGGGAGGGGAAACGGCGGAGATGCCGGGGTTTTATTCGGCAGGAGAGTACGATTTAGCGGGTTTTTGCGTCGGTATTGTCGAAAAAAGTCAATTACTCGACGGCAGTAAGGTGCAAATCGGCGATGTGGCTATCGGTTTAGCCAGTAGTGGGGTTCACAGTAACGGTTTTAGTCTTGTTCGCAAGATTATCGACACCCAGAGCTTAAATTGGCAAGATTGCCCCGAAATTTTGGCTGGCTCTAGCTTAGGTGAAGTTTTGTTAACTCCCACTAGACTTTATGTCAAACCTGTGCTAGAACTTCTGCGCTCTGGGTTAGATATTCACGCCATGGCCCACATTACCGGGGGTGGCATCCCGGAAAATTTGCCCCGCTGCTTAGGTAAAGGGCATTCCGTGCAGATTTACCGAGAAAGTTGGCCGGTTTTGCCGATTTTTCACTGGTTAGCCCAGATGGGATCGGTTAATCCCGAAGCCATGTTTAATACTTTTAATATGGGTATCGGTTTTGTGATCATTGTCCCATCGGATCTGGCGCAATTGACTATTAATCAACTACAATCCTCTGGGATTAATGCCTACCAAATCGGCGAAGTGATTGCCGGTAAGGGGGAAATTGTTGGGCTTGATTAAAGTTAGTTGAGGCTAAGAAGATTTTGCCATGAATTCCACCAAAAAATCAGGTTGACTGGCTGGGATAGCAGCAGCGTTTCGGCCTATCCCCAACCCAATTTATATTAAGTTTTTTTACTTAAGTAGTTAGGGTCTGCTGAATAAATCTAAAAACCTTGTTGGATAAGACTTTTGGACTTTTTTCCCCTCAAAAAGTGCCAGCCATTGCGGGGATCGGGGGGAAAATTTAGGCACTTTTTCCCTGAAAATCGATAAAACCCCACACCCCACACCCTGCCACCACCGAAAAGCTTTTTGCCGTAAACCCTAGTTATACCTAGTTTGCTTCTCGATAGAATTAGGTCAGAACCTCATCAACTTGCTTCCAATTCGTGAAGCGTCTGAATGGAAACCCGGGCTACCAAACGTCAGTGACTAAATCGATCCCCAAACTTGCTTCCAATTCGTGAAGCGTCTGACAGAAGAGACCACAAACGCGGGATACCCCTCCGCACCACCTAAAAGGAGAATCTAATGTTCAAAATCGATACTTGCTGTACTCTAGTACCCTACTTTGAAGTACAAGAAGGAAAAATTGCTGCCTTTAAGGAACTAGGCCCCAAGTTCATTGAGAGAACCCGCACCGAAGAGGGCTGTATCCATTATGCTTTCTCCTTTAGCGGCAATATTGCTCATTGCCGCGAGGGTTACGTCGATGCCTCCGCAGTTCTTGCCCACCTACAAAACGTCGGGGAACTGCTAGACGAAGTTCTCAAAATCGCCAAGATTATTCGCCTAGAAGTTCACGCTCCCGCTGCCGAAATCGAAAAACTGCGAGAGCCGTTGGCTTCTCTTAACCCTCAGTTCTTCATTCTCGACGAAGGTATTCGTCGCACCAGCGAAGCTTAACCGCGGACTGACACAAAAGAGAAGGAGTAAACTAGAGAGTAAGTAAAGGCTCCTCTAGAAAAATGCTCCTTCTAGAACAATTCGAGCAAATATCGGACTATCGTGGCAACCATGGCTAACGGGGTGACAAGCAGATTGAAAGCGATACGGGGTGTGGGAGAAATCTTAAGACCAACGAAAGAATTGAGACTTAGGGTTTGCTGAATAAGTACGGGCGAAGCATTCGGATAGAAAATCTACGTTTTCACCGATAGGTTATTGCCCGAATGCTTCGCCCCTACAGGACGCGGGCCGATGAAGACGCAAGGTTTTGAACGACGATTCTCTCAAAATCTTGCACCTGTTTCGC
>NZ_JADBUE010000175.1:0-27390 GCF_020245805.1 Microcystis sp. M179S2
GGCTCTCCCAGGTTTGGTGGGTAAAATGTATTCTAAGATACATTCCTCCTAGCGAGGGGGTGGAACGAACCACAAAGACACAAAGGACACAAAGATCGATCGATCATATTGTAAGTTAAACTTATCACACAGAACCTAGAAGAGCCCCTTTTTTTTGATAGAAAACGGGTTTCTTGAAGAAACCCGTTTTCTGCGCGTAAAGATCGCTTAAATCTTGGACCGATTCTACCAACGCTGCCAAAACGTATAAAGCTGATAAGGAGGTGCAAAATCAGTTCATAAGATTTTTCGTACAACCCACGCTTTATCTTGGAGGTGCTACACTGGGTCTAGCTGGGCTAGGTTGTGCCGTAGCTGGAATGAAGAATCTGATAAAACCCTAATCCCCTTACTTTAGATGTTTTTAAATACCTTAATTTAAAAGTATGTTAACATCCCTGACTCTTGGGAATTTCAAAAGCTATAAGGAGGCAACCTTATCTCTAGCACCCATCACCTTTTTAATCGGTGCTAATGCGTCAGGTAAAAGTAATGCACTAGAAGCAATTCGCTTACTTTCATGGTTAGCGAAAGGTAGTAGGTTAGATGACATTTGCGACAAAATCTAACTCTTTGCTAAAGGGTTTCTGACAATTAACGTACTTAAATTGACGACGATTAACTTGTAGGTACACTGGTTAGCCTGAGAGCGGTAAATCTTTGACTAAATGTCGATGATTTTGGTGTAGTTTATCGCTATCTAAGCCACAACGAGGACAGGTTGCTTTTTTATTTTTTGATTCAATTCGTCAAAATATACCGATATTTTCTAGGTGTCGATAGCCTTGAATAGAGGTTCCTTTTAGGTTCAAAAATTTGTCAACTATCATAGGTAAAATAATCTCGTTTTTGGCTGTTATATCAAATCTTAACTCAATTGTCTATCTTTTGGTATTAACCTATTTGTGCCTTAAGTCCTTTCCTGTATGAATTTTAGCTACTTTTGAGCGTAGTTGCTCTCATCGAATTTTATTTTAAGTTAATTATTTGCATAACAATTCCCGAAGAGCCCGATCGGCCGATATTTGGTAAGTTAGAAGTGATGAACTGACTGCCGATCGAACCTATGCCCCGTACTCATCTATTAGATACCCGAACCAGCAATTTTAGCGATCTCATCGGCAATGGCAAAATCTACCGAGTTCCCCCTTTTCAAAGAGATTATTCGTGGAAGGAAGAAAATTGGGAAGATCTCTGGCAGGATATTCAAACGCTCTATGAAAACCCCGATTCTAGTCATTACATGGGAGCGATCGTTTTACAGGGGTCCCAGCGATCGGATACGGATTTTACAATTATTGACGGACAACAACGATTGGTAACGATTAGTATTCTCGCTATAGCGATTATCGAAAAAATTCAAACGTTAATCGATCGGGGGGAAGAAGCGGAAGCGAATAGAGAACGACAACGGCTTCTCAAAAGCGGTTATTTGAGTAATAAAGATCTGGGTTCTTTAAAAGAATCTAGTAAATTAATTTTGAATGAAAATAATAATGATTTTTATCAAAGTCGTCTCATTAACTTTAGACCTCCTCGCAATCCTCGATCGCTCGCAAAATCCAACCAACTCCTATGGAAAGCTTTTCAATACTTTTCGGATTCATTGCAAAAGCTTACAAGCGTAGTTAACAGTGGAAAAGAACTGGCAATTTTTTTAACGGATACCGTTGCCAAAAGACTCTTATTTATTCAGATTAATGTTGAAGATGAATTGAATGCGTATACGGTTTTCGAGACCCTAAACGCTAGAGGGATAGAGCTAAGTTCAACCGATCTATTAAAAAATTATTTGTTTTCTCTTTTCCGAGGGGCGGATGATTTGCGAGAAGGACAACGACAGTGGAGAGGAATTATTGATACCGTTACAATGGAAAAATTCCCCGAGTTCCTACGTTACTATCTCAGCCTCACGCGGACGAGAGTAAGACGGGAACGTTTATTTAAAAGGGTTCGAGAGTCTATACAAAACGCTGAAAGCGCGTTTAAATTACTCGAACAACTCGAAGAATATAGTGGTCTTTTTATCGCTCTTAATAATCCCAATGATGAATTCTGGCAAGATACTCCAGATAATATCCCTTATATTCGAGAAATTGAACTATTTGGCGTAAAACAAGCCTATCCAGTTTTATTCTCGGCATACAATAAATTTTCAAGCGAGAACTTCACCCGCCTACTAAAATTGGTTTGTATAATTTCGTTTCGATACACGATTGTCAGTAGTCTTAACCCGAATGAGCTAGAAGGAATTTATAATAAGATAGCAATCGCCATAAATAATGGCGAAATGACGACTCCGAGGCAAGTTTTCGAGGGCTTGCGATCGGTTTATGTCACGGATACTAAGTTCGTGCAGGATTTTTCGATTCTTTCGATTTCTACCAGAGGTCAAAAGAAAAAACTGGTTCGATATATTCTCTGGAAATTAGAAATGGACGAATCGGGTCGATCTAATATAGCGGAAGATGGATTCTCGATCGAGCATATTCTACCAGAATCGCCGAGCGATCGATGGCGCGTTCACTTTCTCGATAACGAGATCGAGGAAATGACCTATCGGATCGGTAACTTGATTCCTTTAGAAGCTAATTTGAATCGTCAAATCGGCAATCAATACTATACAGATAAACAAGAGATTTACCAACAAAGCGATTATGCTCTAGCGAGAAATATAGTACCAGAGGAATGGACACCGGACACGATCGCTAAACGTCAAGAAAGTTTAGCCCGACGAGCGGTTCATATTTGGAAATCCGACTTTGTTTGAGAGCGGGTTAAAAAATGTTCTCGATTCGCTTTTACTTGGGAATAGATTTCTAGGATAATTTTCACGAGGAAGCGATCGATCTGTCAGGATTTCGAGCGAGCGAGGGAAACCCGATTATCGAGCGTCGATTTGAACCGACCAATCCGGCTCTCCTTGCAATTGTAAAGATTTTGCGGTTTGAAAAAAAGTTTTCGTAGGTTTCCGGTCTTGAGTTTGAATACCTTCAATAATAATTCTATCTGCTGTACCTACTGATAGATCTAAAGGTAATTCGAGTTGTATTTCCATACAATCAGATAAACTTTTTACTTTGTGATTCATAATTTCCCGATTATTTTTATCTTTGTTTTTCCTAAGCTTACCTTTCTTTTGGGTTTGTTCGGCATTGAGCCTACTTGCATCACTTCTCGTAAGCCAAGCACAATTTTCTGGAAAAAATCCTTGGTTTTTATCTAGCCTAGAAAATACCATACCTTTTTCAGGCGGATGACCAACATCTTGCAGGAACCGCTTAAAATCACGCCATGAATCATGAACTTCAATTGCCGGTATATACTCTTTAGACTTGGGATTTATCACACCATGAACTATTCGGCTCCAAGCTTTATAAACTTGTGTTTTTACTAGGCTTTCGCCAGGTTTGGCAGGAGTTTTAATATCGATACGCCCTAGACTAATCCTTTTTTTCGCCGCAGAAAGGCTAATATTTCGAGTCCTAGAGAGATATATTGAAGCTTGTTCTACACTTTCAAAGCGGATGTCATCGATATAGGTGACTTTTTTGTGCGATCCACCGCTGACCCCACCTGTAGAAATATTATATCCATTGGGAACCAAAGTATTTAGTTTTTTAATCCACTCTTTCTCTTTATTCTCAAGATCTTTTTTACAAGTTCCTCGATCTATTTCCCGTATTTCAAAAGTATCTGAACCATGCTCTCGAATCGCGTGGTGTAATGATTCAGCACCTTTGATATGTCCAGCGGAAGCCTGTTCTATATGGTATTTCCAGCGACGCTCTAGAGTCTGAATTGTTAATCCAACATATTGCTTGCCAGATATTTTATTTGTAACCAAATAAATAATTCCTTCCGCATAGCCTGGATTAGGAATTCGCTCAAAAGCTTCTTCTGGCGTTATTCCTTCTTTTAACCACTGGCTTATTGTTGTGCTACTAGCAGATGGATTTAAACACCTTACTGCCTCCTCAAGATTAGGATATTCGGTTCCAAATACAACGATCTTGTTAGTTTCTCGCATACCACGAACGTATTCTTTTTCAAAAATTTTTTCTTCAGGCAATCCCGCCTCGCGTCTTTTCAATGCTCTCCAATAATCGATGCCCAATTCCTTGCATTTATTTTTGAAGGTATCTTTATGTTTACTCTCCTGCGAACACTCTGGACAATTACTACCTCTTAAATGGTTGCTAGGAGTTTGCCAAAACTCCCCATGTTGTGAACAGATTATTTTTCCTTTTGTACTGGACGTTAAATACTCGAATTCGCTGTAGTTATATTTGTTACCATGAATTGTGATCGCCCGCTCGACAAAGCTTTTTTTTAAATCCTCTTTTGTTTTGATTTGGCCTATTTCCTCTTGAGACCCAGATAAAATCATCGATTTACACTGTGGGCATCCTGTATGCCCTCGCATATGGTTTCGAGGTTCTTGTAAAAAAATTACGCCGTGTTCTCTACATGAAATACTGACCCGCTCACCAACTTTAGGAAGCTCGGTAAACAGTGAATAGTTATAGCGGTTTCCGAAGTGTTCTTCGGAGCGACGAACAAACTCTTCTTTTGATATCTTCTGAGATGCGAAGTAGCATTTACGGCATCCAACCCCATTTTTATGATGTCCTGGAGCGATTTCAAATTCTCCATGAGTAGGGCATATAACCTTAATTTTTGTGGAGGAATCGATATTCTCTACTAATGAATAATTATAAGAGTTTCCATGTACTCTATAAAATTCTTCGAGCCACTGTTGTCGTGTTTTTTTGTTAGGCATCTAGAAAATCATCATCTATTAACGGAAAGATCGGATAATTCCAATAATAATTCACTTCCCTTGATTTTTCATTAATCTCATTATCACTCACCGAAAACCCGATCGCCGTGTAATTGCCCAGATAGCACGCTATACTAGACCTCTGAAACTGGCTTATCATAGTTCAGAATGCAACCCACCGACTCGAATAAATTTACCGAACAAGCTGGGGATTCGATCGTCAAGTCGCAAGAAGTGGCGCGACGCTTTAAAAATCAGAATTTAGAAGTAGAACACGTCATTATGTAAAGAGTCAATTTTTCCCTCAATCCTCGTCAGTTAGAACTTAGGTTAGGTTGAAGTATGACTGAACTTCCCCCGTATAAATATACTAGCTATGGCTAAAAGTCTTACAGAGCCTGAGTTAAAGCCATATAATACCAATGAGCTACTGAACACAAAATCCTGAAGTCTTTACGCAGATAGGGTTTGAGGCAAAAATTTTCCAATTTGACCTTTCGACCATTATAGCTTGTTTCGGGGCTGAAAACCAGCAAAAACATGGCTACAGAAGGAATTGCTTACTCTAGAGATTAATGACATCATCTGTGATCATAAGGTTAGCGATCACTATAAAGCCAAATCCACAGAATCGCTCTACTCTAGATACAGTCAACGGTACAGCCATTTTCAAGGGAAAAATGTACCCAGTAGCGTCTTTTCAATTTTTTCTGAGAAGCCCCATGCAGTAAGGGTAAGGGTTTCGCCCTAATGCCAATAAACAGCGATCTTATCTCCCCAAGCCTAGATTATACTGTTCGGATATGCCCTGCCCTACAGTTTGAGTTTTCAAGGTTATGGGTGCTAGTTTTCGGTACTCGTTAGAGTCTATAAACTGCGCTGGTATTGGAACTTTCAGTACAAATGCTCAAACTGCACCAGTCAAGATTTAATGGGTGAAAAGTATGTTAACATCGCTGACTCTTCGGAATTTCAAAAGCTATCAGGAGGCAACCTTGTCTCTAGCACCCATCACCTTTTTAATTGGTGCTAATGCGTCAGGTAAAAGTAATGCACTAGAAGCAATTCGCTTACTTTCGTGGTTAGCGAAAGGCAGCAGGTT
The DNA here is from genome assembly GCF_020245805.1 of Microcystis sp. M179S2. Taxonomy (NCBI): domain Bacteria; kingdom Bacillati; phylum Cyanobacteriota; class Cyanophyceae; order Chroococcales; family Microcystaceae; genus Microcystis; species Microcystis sp. M179S2. Next base: position 5,925 of record NZ_JADBUE010000175.1, read on the forward strand.
AGATGACATTGAACGCAACATTCAAAGCGGGAATGCAATTGCTCGTGGACAAGCGATCGATCTTTTCGGTGCAGAAAAACAGTATTTTACCTTGGGAACACACATTGATAACGCTCCTGACGGTTGGACTGATTTCGAGATTGAAATTGGGCTATTATCAGACCAACTTATTATAATCGGAGAAAGTGTCAGTAAAGCTAGTAAAGATCAGGAATTAACACTTTACAAAATTGATGGCGATCCCAACTCACACACCGATGAAATTAGGGTGATGTATAACAATTTTAACAAAGGTAAAAATAAGCCCCACATACCTTGCTCTAACCGACAAGCCATTTTTTATCAATTGGAAACTCCCAGTCGGTTCCAGCAAAGTCATACTAAATCACAAAAAATTATTCCAGCAGTTACTAAAGTAATTCGAGAAACCTTGAGGAATATCGTCTTTCTTGATCCTCGTCCAGCAGTAATGCGGGATTATGCTTACGCTAAAGATGATGATATTAAAGAAGATGGCTCTAACCTTTCTAGTGTTCTTTACGCAGTTTGTCAGCAGGGAGAGACTCAAAAAAACAAGTTGCTTGACTTCATTCGTTCATTACCAGAACAGGATATTACCGATATTCGCTTTAGCATTACAGACCGCAACGATGTTATGGTGAGACTAATAGAGTCTTTTGGGAACAAAGAACATCAGATAGATGCTCCTTTGTTGTCTGATGGTACTCTGAGAGTTTTAGCGATTGCTGCAACTCTACTAAGTGTAAATCCTGGAACTTTCGTAATTATTGAAGAGATCGATAATGGTGTTCATCCCAGTCGTGCAGATAATTTAGTTAAGCAAATTCGGGAGATCGCCTTAGAAAGAAAACTGAGGGTACTGATCACCTCCCATAACCCAGCGTTACTAGATGCAGTACCCGATAGTGATATTGGAAATGTACTTTGTTGTTACCGAGATCCGCAAGCAGGAGATAGTCGTATTGTCCGATTAGCTGATTTAGAGCGTTTCCCCGAATTAATTGTGCAGGGAACTCTTGGTCAGTTGATGACTAAACAAGTATTAGATAAGTTCTTAAAGGATAAGTCCACAGCAGAACAACGTCAACAAAACGCGCTAAGTTGGTTAGAGCAATTAAAACAGGGAGAAGTAGCCTGATGGGAGCTATTTGTCTGATCGATACTTCGATCTTTTTAGAGATACTTAATGTACCCCACAAAGCGAGTCAATCTGAGTTAATATTTCAAGAGTTAAAAGAGAAAATCAAAGCTGGGGAATCTCTTTTTTTGCCAATGGCGACCATTCTGGAAACTGGCAATCATATTGCCAAGGCCAAAAAGGTAGATGGCAATCAGCGACGTATTTGTGCAGAAAAATTTGTAAATCAGGTAACACAAGCTCTTGAAGGAAAATCTCCCTTTACCCCCATTAGTTTTCTAAAGAAAGAAGACCTGCAAGGATGGTTAAAAGAGTTTCCTGATGAAGCGATGCAAGGTAGGGGACTGGGAGACCTTTCTATCATTCATGATTGGCAAAGAATTTGTGATCAAAATCTAGGCCGCCGCGTCTATATATGGTCTTTGGACAAACACCTTAAAGGTTACAATCGGCCACCGAAGTTATGAGTAATTGACTACGGATTTACTTTTAATAGTCCATTTGTATTTTAAAAGGTAGAGATTTAATTATTGGACTTCCCCCTTGACAAAAGACCATAACCCGTGCTGTATCTGAATGTGCCGTTACTGGGTACAAATTAAGGAAACCCCGAATAAATCTAACGCATGATTGTTGCCGAGGAGAATTACGATTAGGGAATTTTCCCCTAAACTTTCCCCACTTGTTTATAGCGTTTCCCAATCTCATGAGGTACACCAAAATCTTAACTCCGGACGACCGGAACCTCAAAACCTAAGACTCTGTACCTCACAACTATGGAAATTGCTATATTAAAAAATATTATAATAAACATGGGTACATACAGAAAAGTTAATGGGTGTATCCATTGATGGATAAGGTTTTTTGGTTATGGTGGTATATAATATGTATAGAAAAGTTCAGGTATAAGTAGAGATTAGCGAAGCTTAATACACATTCCCAAATCACCGTAATTCACCGCCATCGTCGCAATAATAGCGGTGCTTTGCTATAGCTAACGCTACTGAGAGGAACTATTTCTTTTCAAGGCAATTGCTAATTGTCTCAGTCGTTCACTAACTTCTAAATTAAATTCTTGAGATTGCAAATTAGCGGGTAATTCTGCTACAAGCTGAGGATTCTCTTTATACCATTCGTTTTGAGCGACACCTGCCCATGTTCCTTCTTTTTCTCGAAAAATATCCACTAATCCTCTTAATTCTTGAATACAGTAGGACTCAAATCCTGCCGCTTCAAAAATACCATTGCGTAGATATTCTTCAAAAGCGTTAATATCATTAGTTACTTCAAAGGTAACAACCTCTCTGGGTGGGGTTAATTGGTCGGCTAAATCGATAACTGTATCTACCGTCATTCCGATAACGTTTTTGGCAATTTCTGTTACACCTAACACCTGTTGACGAAGACTAGGGTTAAAGAGTAAATCAGAACCATATTTAACGTATTTTTTTAAGACCCTAAAAGCAGGTTCATCTCCTTGATAATAGTTATCAATCAGTTCCACATCAGCCCCTAAGGATTTGACAATTTGGCTGCGGGTATCACTGTTAACCGGTCCGCGAATTAATGCTTCAGCAACGGGACGAGCAAATCTTAAAAATAACACTGATAAACTATTTTCTAAGCGAGTTAAAAACTCCTGCTCTGAATAACCAATAAGTCGTTCTTTTACTTGAGAACTTCCCCATAATAAAGAGGACATATAATCGACTAATTTTAAGGCTTCATCTTTTAATTCTGCCGCTAATTGTCGAGCAAGGGCAGCCAAAAATGTTCTAACATCCCCATACAAGTCATCCCGCCAAGCATAATTAGCTCTTACCTTGTCGAAGTCTGGAAAAGAATTTGCGTCAAAAATAATTTCTTTTTTTCTTAAAGTTTCCTGTCTTAATTTTGCCATTTCACTGGCTAAAAGTTGACCATAGCGTTCTTTAAATTTTTCGATACTACTGGAAGATTCGTTATTAACTTTTTCTAAGGGTTTGTTAATGACAGATGTTTCATAAAAATTTTGTAAATCAGCTTTTATCCGTTCCCATTTTCTATGCCACCATTCTGAAAAATCAATTCTTCTTCTTTCTTCTTCAAAGCGTTGTGCTTCTTCAGGATTTTCGGGAAATCTTTGACTGACAAGATGATGAATGTCCTCTGAGGTGCTGACAATTTTATCAATGGAAGCTTCACAGCGTTTCTTGAGAATTGCCACTCGCTCAGTATTAATATAATTAAAGATTTTTTGTTTAATTTCAGGGATTCCTGTAGCTTGAGTTCTTAACAGTTCATCATCTATAATTCCAGTTAAAGTTTTTAATTTATCTTGAATATTGCTGGCTTTTCCGATTTCTAATTGAGTAGGTTCTTCCGCCAGATTATTTAAAATTAAATAAGCTCCTGCTGAACCAGAAACAATGCGATTAACCGGTAAATTAGCGCGTTTTAACCAATCCTGAGAGGCTTCTGTAATATGAGTTTTCAGGGCTTCTGGGCTACCAAGAGAGTCAATATGACTTAAAAAGACAAATAATTTATCAGCAATGGTGACATTCTTATCACCTTGTTCTGTAAATTTAATAATTTCTAATTCGGCTTCTCTAATACTGCGAAAACGCTGAATCACGATGACTGCATCACAGTCGGATAACATTTGTTGGGCTTCATCAACGTGCTTGGCTAACCCAGAATCTGAACCAGGGACATCATAAAAGACGATTCCTTCTGCTTGAGCGAGTTTATTAGTATAAAGTCGGGCTTCTAGGACTGCATGGGCGTATTTTTCATCAGCAACGTATTTTTTTAGTTGTTCTCGGATGTCTTCTAGTCGAGTAAAAGGAATAACTAAATTACCTTCCTTTCTGACTTGTTGTAGAGTGATTTCGTTTTCTCTAATGGTTTTTAAGTCTTCTTTTGCGCCAACGGTTTCTAATTCTTTGAGAAGATGAATAAATTGTTCTTCGCTGCGGGTTTGCACTTCTAATCTTTGTTCAGATTCGCTTTTAACGGAATAAATTTGCGTGGTGGTAAAGGTACATCTTCCTCCTTTGGCAGGAAGTAAATCACATTCTAACCATGCGTTAATAAAGGTACTTTTTCCTGCCTTTTCTAAGCCAACCACAGCAATACGAAATTCTCTTTTTCTCAGTCTTTCGAGTTGACGGTTAGCAGGTATTGCCTCTTGCAGGAGGATTTCTGTTAATTGAGAGGGAATTTCAGCTTGGGGAAGTTTGGCTAAGTCAACGGCAAAATGTTGGATATTTAAGACATCACTGAGACGGGTTTCATAGTAGGATGAGGCCGATTTCCAATCCATTAAATTAACTCCTTAAATACGGTTGAATTCTCTGAGAATAGAGACATTTTTGAGAAACCCTATCTGTATAACTTTTCCTGTTACATTAAGTGGAAGTTCTCGCTTCATTCCATACTGAGTTTCTTTACCAATGATATTACCTCCATTTTTGAGATTAATTCTAACGTAGAATTTTAATCGACTTTCAGGAGAGCGTCCTTCGTCCGGTATAGTCTCTACAGATATTTTTTTATACTCTGGCACACATAAAAATTCTGTAGCACAATCAATTAATCTTACAACCTCATCTCTGTTAAGATCATACCCTTCATGTAAATTATAAACTTCTGATGCAGGAACAGCTAGACATAAAGAAGCTGTCGGACTAATTTCATTTTTAGAACGAGTCCTTTGTAGATATTTAAAACAAGTAAATGCCCCTACCATTAAACAAGCTACTGTAATAATTAATTCCATTTGGCGTTCTTCCTTTGATTGATTTGATTTTGTTGGATCAACGTTATCTAAGATACCACTTATGCCAGTTGCAACACCTGTTGAATTAAAGTCCCCGAATTTAAGCCTTTCTACATAAACGAGCTTTGTTACATCATCAAGAAATTCATCAGACAACCTTTTATCTTCATCTAAACAAGAAGACTGATTAATCCCAAAATGACGACATAGTTCATCTCTCTGAGATTCTTCTCTTTCAAGAATAATACTTAAAACATGATAGAGTACACCTCCTTTTTTAGATTTTATTTTTGGATACACAATTGTAAAAACATCTTTACAAATACTCGAAAAATATTTATTATTCACTAATTCACCTCCTCTTTTTCAAAATTTTCTAATTCAGCAAGGCTTTGTTCTAAAAATTTAGCTCTTTCTTGGATAGGTTTCCATATAATTTGTGTTTCCTCGTAGTTAGTGGTTATTTCCTGTTGAGCTTTTTCTAGGCTCGTTAAATAGTTATTAAAAATATCATTGGTTTTATGATCTACATTTTTTTTTAAATCATCAATCTGTTCTAATAGCCATTCAAACATTAAACATAACATTTCAGGTTCGCCCTGTTGCTGGAATTGATGAATCCAATTCTGTAAAAGAGTTTCAGTGCTTGAAATTTCTGCCATCATGCTTTCCTTTTTTTTCATCCATAGCCAGTGTTTAAAACTTCTGTAAGTACCAGAACTGATTTCAATATCAGACTCCAAATTAAAGTCAAATTCTAGTTCTCTAGTAAATGTATTAAGTTCAGATTGTGGAAATTTTATAACAAAATTTGGTGCTTTTTCTTCAGCGCCCTTTTCTATATGTTTAATATGAAATCTAAACAATTCAGATACAGATTCCTTTATTCTGTTAATCTCCTGAGCAGACACTCTCTTTAATATTTGCGATAATATGATAGTTAGATTAGTTGATAAATTATTTAACTCTTTCTTAATTATTTGAAGACTTAATTTCTCTTTATCCCTTTTTGCTGTGATTAATAAACCATTTCTTGCATCTGAACCTGTATAGCCCAATTGAATCAGGATATCCAAGTTGTTTTTTAGCATATTAACCTGATTAACATTGGCCTTTTTAAAGTTGATATTGTCCAAATCAACTCTGCCATTATCTAAAGATTTAACTACTGCTTCTAAGACGTTTCTAATAACAGTCTTTAGTGCCTCTCTCCACTCAACTAAGGGAACTAATTTCTCTTGAATTTGGTCATAAGGGGGAGTAAATTGAAGTTCATTGATAGCCTCTCTTAAACTAGCTACTAAATTATCGGCTGTTTTGGTATCAATATCTAATTTTTCAAAAACGGCTAGAGGCTGTCTTAATTTTGCATTACTAGCTTGGAGAAAAGAATCAAGATTTTCTTTTGTTTGTGATAACAATTCAGATTCTTGCTGATAATTTTCTTGCGAACTGTTAAGAATTGCCGTGGTCGTTTGTACTGCCCATTGTGCAATACTATTTCCCGCCGCTACATTAAATTTTTCTATAGCTTGGGGAATAACTAATTTAGGAAAATGTTCTGCTATGTGCTTGCTTAGTTTCTTTTCAAATTCTTCTGCATAGGATTGTTTGAATAACTCTTTGGCAATTTGTTCTTGTTGAGAGATAGTCCATTGTTTAGCATCAAGACTTAAGTTTCCTCGCTTCATGATTTCCTTAATTAAAACTTGAAAGTTATCTATGGCTTGCTCATAGGGTTTTAATACTTTCTCAAGTCTAGTTTGATCATGCTCTGACCAATTTTCCTCTCTTGTAGGTAATTCCTCTAACAGCTCCTGAAGCAATTTCTTATTATCCTGAATTTGTAAAGCCAATAAAGCTGGCCATGTACTCAGTTTTACAATTCTCAAATTTTCAATATCTTTTGTATATTCTCTTAAATTCTCGATCAGTTTTTCCTTAATGTTTTCAGTCGTTTCTTCAACAAACTCACTTTCACTTTCTTGCCAATCATCATCTGATCTGAATATATCAATTCGATTTAAAATAAATAGCATTCGTGCAGGAGAGCCGCCTAAATCTTTAACTTGATCAACAACTTCTGATAACAAATTATCAACTTTGTAAGGATCTGTTTCTGCGCTGTTATATGTTACTAAACATAAAGCTTCACGACATTGTTTGATAATCCCAAGATTTCCCTCATCTCCTACATAAGATAACCCGGGTAAATCTAATAATTTAACTCTAACCCCTTTAGGCAATTCTAAGAAACTTTCATCTTTAACCAGTCTAAAAGGATAATAAATAATAGATCGAGGATAAGCTAAATCAGGTTGTTTTTTTCTGGCTTTAATATAAGCCTTCATTAACTGTTTTAAGCGACTATAAATATCTTCGTCGCTAATCTTTTCCCACTTCCCGCATTCCCACAACGCCCCCGGCGTTTCTTCAATAATTAAAGTCTTTTCTTCGCTATACTCAATGGTAACTGTTCCTGCACTCATTTCTCGCTGTGCCATCGGTACAATATCAGCACCACAGAGGAAATTCACTAAGGTACTCTTACCACTGCTCGTCGTGCCAGTCGTCGCTAAAATCAGGGTAGGATGGCGCAATTCATTGATTAACACTTCTAAAGCTTTCTCTAGGTTACTAGAAAGTTCGTGGATTTCACCATGATAGGATTCAGGCAAATGCTGAATAATCTCCGTTTTGAAGTCACCCCAATAACCCGCTAGAAGGTTAGCTTTATTTTCCACTGCTTGGAAAACTTCGTAAGATTTTTGACCCATAATACTCTATCGCTGACAGAATAAGCTGATTCAAGAATAAGCCACAACTTCATTATAACGATAATTTTCTTTCTTGCCTTTAATTCTCGTGTTCTAAACTGGTAAAAAGTCAAAATCTATAATTTCCGCAAAGGTATAAGGACAAACTTGCGGAAACGTATCCAAAGATAAACCAGTTTTTTTGATCACCGATCGCTTGGCTTTATCATAAATTATATCTAGCCTAGAAGCCCCATAATTGTAGAGGGTTTTTGACTGGAATAAAATTTCTAGTTCTAGACGAAAATTATCGATTTTATCGGCCCATCCCCGGCCACAATTACCTTTTTCAGTCAGCCAATACTGATACATCAATAAATGTTTAACGGTTTGAATTAGATAGCTTTCCACTTGGTTTCTTTGTTCTCGCCCCAAATCTTCTATCTCCGTTAAAAGATGTTCCCAATCTAAATTTTTAATCTCCCCGCGTCGAATTTGTTCGGTGGTTCGCTCAATCCACAAAACAAAGTCCTGATCATAAAGTTGTTTTAATTCTTCCACCTGCATAGATTTTTGAGATTGAGCCGCGCTTTTATTATCGATCATAAACAAAACCCCCCACCAATGGGCGGGGGGTTTTTTAGTCACCTAATTCAAGGTTTAGCCGAACTTGCCAGCAGTGGAAGCGATCAAGAAGGCGGCGTAGGTGAAGATATAGCCAACGGTGAAGTGAGCTAAACCAACCAAACGAGCCTGAACGATCGAGAGAGCCACGGGTTTGTCTTTCCAACGAACGAGGTTCGCCAGAGGAGTACGTTCGTGGGCCCAAACGATAGTTTCGATCAACTCTTGCCAGTAACCACGCCAAGAGATCAGGAACATGAAACCGGTTGCCCAAACGAGGTGTCCAAAGAGGAACATCCAGGCCCAGACAGAAAGGTTATTAACACCGTAGGGGTTGTAACCGTTGATTAACTGAGCCGAGTTAGCCCAGAGGTAATCGCGGAACCAGCCCATCAGGTAGGTGGAGTTTTCGTTAAACTGAGCCACGTTACCCGACCAGACACCGAGGTGTTTCCAGTGCCAGTAGAAGGTTAACCAACCCAGGGTGTTCAACATCCAGAACATGGCTAGATAGAAGGAATCCCAAGCAGAGATGTCGCAAGTACCGCCACGGCCGGGACCGTCGCAAGGGAAGGAATACCCGAAGTCTTTTTTATCGGGCATTAATTTGGAACCACGAGCGTCTAAAGCACCTTTAACCAGGATTAGAACGGTGGTGTGTAAACCAAGAGCGATCGCATGGTGAACGAGGAAGTCGCCAGGACCGATGGTTAAGAAGAGGGAGTTAGTGCCGCTATTGATTGCGTCTAGCCAACCGGGTAACCAAACATCACCGTAGTTGGGATAGGCGGTGTAAGCGATACTATCGGGGTTAGACAACAGTACGTTCATGCCGTACAGGGTTTTACCCGAAGCTGCTTGCACGAATTGAGCGAACACAGGTTCGATCAGGATTTGTTTTTCGGGAGTACCGAAAGCGACGACCACATCGTTATGAACGTAGAGGCCGAGGGTGTGGAAACCTAAGAAAAGGGAAACCCAGCTTAGGTGAGAGATGATCGCTTCTTTATGCTCCAGCATCCGCGCCAGCACGTTATCTTTGTTCGCTTCGGGATCATAGTCACGCACGAAGAAGATAGCACCGTGAGCGAAAGCACCCACCGCTAGGAAACCAGCGATGTATTGGTGGTGGGTATAAAGAGCCGCTTGGGTAGTGTAGTCCTTAGCGATAAAGGCATAAGGGGGTAGCGCGTACATATGCTGCGCCACCAGAGAGGTGATCACGCCTAAAGAAGCCAGGGCCAAACCGAGTTGGAAGTGGAGAGAGTTGTTAACCGTGTCATAAAGATTTTTGTGACCGGCTCCTAACTTACCACTGGGGGGTCTGTGGGCATTGAGGATGTCCTTGATGCTGTGACCGATGCCCCAGTTGGTGCGGTACATATGACCAGCCACAATGAAGATCACAGCGATCGCCAAGTGGTGGTGAGCCATATCGGTTAACCAGAGGGACTCGGTTTGGGGATGGAAACCACCTAAGAAGGTGAGAATCGCAGTTCCTGCGCCTTGGGCAGTACCGAAAATGTGGTTAGCAGTATCGGGGTTTTCTGCATACACACCCCAGTTACCGGTGAAGAAGGGTAGTAAACCCGCCGGGTGGGGGGGAGTGGAGAGGAAGTTGTCCCAACCAACGTGCTGACCGCGGGATTCGGGGATAGCAACGTGAACGAGGTGTCCGGTCCAAGCCAGAGAGCTAACACCGAACAGAGCGGCGAGGTGGTGGTTCAGGCGAGATTCAGCGTTTTTGAACCAAGCGAGGCTAGGACGGAACTTAGGTTGTAAGTGTAACCAGCCAGCAAAGAGGAAAATCGCCGAGAGAATCAGCAGGAACACCGCACCTTGGTATAGGTCTTGGTTGGAGGTCATACCGATGGTGTAGAACCAGTGGTAAACCCCGGAATAGGCGATGTTAACCGGGTTAGAAGCGCCAGCTTGGGTGAAGGCATCTACAGCGCCTTTACCGAACTGGGGATCCCAAATCGCGTGGGCGATGGGACGGATGTTTAAGGGATCTTTGATCCACTGCTCGAAGTTACCTTGCCAAGCGACGTGGAATATGGTACCGGAAGTCCACAGGAAAATGATTGCAATGTGGCCGAAGTGCGACGCGAAAATCTTTTGGTAGAGATTCTCTTCCGTCATGCCATCATGACTTTCAAAATCGTGGGCTGTGGCGATCCCGTACCAAATCCGACGGGTGGTCGGATCTTGGGCTAGATCTTGGCTAAATTTAGGGAATTTAGTTGCCATAGCTGTTTAGGAAATTCTCCTCTCTAAATAACTGAGGCTCTTACACGAGTGCTGGTTATTTCCTTTTTTCAATTCACCCACTGTAATAGGAAACGCTTACAGTGGTATCGGTCAATCGACGCTGGTTCAGCCTAGGCCTGCCAATCCCCGGGGGACTGGCAAGCCCTTATAGGCAAGTTTAGCCAATCGAGAGACTTCTGGCCAAGAAGAATGCCCAAGTGGTGACAATACCGCCTAAGAGGTAGTGAGCCACACCAACGGCACGACCTTGAATGATGCTCAGGGCGCGAGGTTGGATAGCGGGGGCAACTCTTAACTTGTTGTGCGCCCAGACGATCGACTCGATTAATTCTTGCCAGTAGCCGCGACCACTGAACAGGAACATCAAGCTAAACGCGAAGACGAAGTGACCGGCTAGGAACATGATTCCGTAGGCAGACAGGGCGGAGCCATAGGAATTAATGACTTGCGCCGCTTGCGCCCAGAGGAAATCCCGTAACCAACCGTTGATGGTGATGGCACTTTGGGCGAAGTTACCGAGGGTAACGTGGGTGACAGTGCCATCGGGGGCGACGGTTCCCCAGACATCGGACTGCATTTTCCAGCTAAAGTGGAAGATTACGACCGAGAGGGAGTTATACATCCAGAACAGGCCGAGGAAGACGTGATCCCAACCGGAAACTTGGCAGGTACCGCCGCGACCGGGACCATCGCAGGGGAAACGGAAACCGAGATTCGCTTTATCGGGAATCAGACGGGAACCGCGAGCGTAGAGAACCCCTTTGAGGAGAATCAACACGGTGACATGGATGGTGAAGGCGTGGATGTGATGCACGAGGAAATCGGCAGTACCGAGGGTGATCGGCATCATGGCCACTTTGCCACCCACTGCTACTACGTCGCCACCGAAAGCATAACTAGCGGTAGTTAGAGCGTTAGGAGCGGTGTTGCCGGGGGCTAGGGTGTGGAGACTTTGTACCCATTGGGCAAAGATGGGTTGTAGTTGAATTCCCGTATCCGAGAACATATCTTGGGGACGACCAAAAGCCCGCATGGTGTCGTTGTGAATGTATAAACCGAAGCTATGGAAGCCGAGGAAAATACATACCCAGTTCAGGTGGGAGATAATTGCGTCGCGATGACGGATCACCCGATCGAGCAGGTTATCGACGTTTTTGGCCGGATCGTAGTCCCGTACCATGAAGATCGCTCCGTGCGCTCCCGCACCGACGATTAAGAAGCCACCGATCCAAGTGTGGTGAGTGAACAAGGATAGTTGGGTGGCGTAGTCAGTCGCCTGATAGGGATAGGGCGGCATGGCGTACATATGGTGGGCCACGATGATGGTTAGCGAACCTAAGAGAGCCAGGTTAATCGCTAACTGGGCGTGCCAAGAGGTGGTCAGGATTTCGTACAGTCCTTTGTGACCTTGACCGGTGAAGGGACCTTTGTGGTTTTCGAGGATTTCCTTCATGCTGTGACCGATACCCCAGTTGGTACGGTACATATGACCGGCAATGATGAATAATACAGCGATCGCCAAGTGATGGTGAGCGGTATCGGAAAGCCAGAGACCACCAGTCACGGGGTTCAAGCCACCTTTGAAGGTGAGGAAATCCGAGTAAGCACCCCAGTTAAGGGTAAAGAAGGGGGTCAAACCCTGGGCGAAACTGGGATATAAATCCGCCATCTTGCTCGGTTCGAGAATGAACTCGTGGGGCAAGGGGATGTCTTGGGGAGCGACTCCCGCATCGAGGAGTTTGTTCACCGGTAAAGAAACGTGAATCTGATGACCAGCCCAACCTAGGGAACCTAAGCCGAGTAAACCCGCCAAGTGGTGGTTCATCATCGATTCCACGTTTTGGAACCATTCCAGTTTCGGTGCGCTTTTGTGGTAATGGAACCAACCGGCAAACAGCATCAGGCCCGCCATAACTAAACCACCGATAGCGGTGCAGTATAGCTGATAGCTGTTGGTGAACCCGGAGGCGCGCCAGAGGTAGAACAGACCAGAGGTGATCTGAATCCCGTGGAAACCGCCGCCCACATCGCCGTTGAGGATGCCTTGACCGACGATCGGCCAGACCACTTGGGCGCTGGGTTTGATGGCGAGCGGGTTGGTTAACCAAGCTTCATAGTTAGAAAATTTCGCGCCGTGGAAGTACATTCCACTCAGCCAAACGAAGACAACGGCGAGATGTCCGAAGTGGGCGCTGAAGATTTTCCGAGAAATATCTTCGAGATCGCTGGTTTGACTATCAAAATCGTGGACGTTGGCGTGTAGGTTCCAAATCCAGGTAGTGGTTTTGGGTCCTTTGGCTAAAGTGCGATCAAAATGCCCCGGTTGACCCCACTTCTCAAAGGAAGTAGGTACTGGGTCTTTATCTACAATCACTTTAGCTACCGCTTTGGGGGGGAGTGCCATGAGGATTCTCCTCTCTCGACAATAGACTTAGCGTTTTATTTGAGGATAGATTTTTTAACCTAAAAAAGGCAAGTTGAAATCTGACCCACCTTTTGTTAATGTCGCTTGACTTTCCTCTTGGGTGAGATTCCAGTCGAAAGCATCAATAGTAGATGATAAGTCTTTGTTCTCTTGTCTGTTCATTATGCTTAACAATAATTAAAATTCTCTCAATCCTTGATAGGAGAGACATTTTCTGCTATGGACGGTCTCAGTCAGGGTCAGACCGGTGATTTTTCTTTACAAAAGTTGATCAATTGTCGCCCCAGAAGCCGATTTCCCCTTTTTCTCCCTCACCAGACCATATAGAAAATTCAATAGATAGATTCTCAAAAAACAATCAAACAATTCTGTAAAATTGAGGCCATAACCTGATCTTCTCGCGCTTTTGCTGACACCGGAGCATTCAATGACTCTAGCAAAAATCAATGGTTTCTATAGATTTTGGCCTTGGCTCTAGGAGGAACGTGCTATCCCTACTACATAAATTAATCCCAGTCAAAACCCTTCATATGTGTCTTGTGATCGGTTTACTGACCACCCTGTTAACCGCCTGTGGCGATCGCCTGACGGCTACCAATCTCCCCACTTCCGAAACCCTTCATCTTCCCGTCGTGCAAGGCCGCATTTCTGAGGTTGCCCCCCCGGCCCTAATTCAGGAACTGCGCCCCAGTTTAGAGCGTTACGCTCCCCAAGTAACGATTCTCAGTCCTCTGCCCGAACAAGTTTTCGATGACCCTCAGGTGATAGTTAAACTACAAGTGTCAGATCTGCCAATTTTCCAAGACGATACCCTGAAATTAGGACCCCACTTGAGCCTAATTGTCGATAATGAACCAGCAGCGGCTATCTACGACCTCAAGCAACCGATTATCCTAGAAAATCTTGCCCCCGGTACTCACACCCTCCGCGTCTTGGCCCTGCGGCCTTGGCAGGAAAGTTTTAAAAATGATGGGGCCTTCGCTGAAACAACCTTTCATATTCTGACAAAAACAGGCAAAAATGCCCCTGATAACAACTTACCCCTATTAACCTACAGTAGTCCGCAAGGAATCTACGGTGCAGAACCGATCCTGCTCGATTTTTATCTGAGTAATGCTCCTCTACGTCTGCCCAATACTGCCAACGAGGATAATAGTCTTCAAAATTGGCGCATTCGTGTCACTGTCAACGGTGAAAGTTTTCTGCTTGATACTTGGGAACCGATCTATCTCAAGGGTTTTGCCAAGGGCAATAACTGGGTACAACTAGAATTCATCGATGGTAAGGGAAATAAAATCGAAAACGAGTTTAATACCAGCGTGCGCGTGATTAGTTTTGATCCCTCTTACCAAGACGGCCTCAGTCAATTAGTCCGCGGCGATTTATCCCCTATAATTGCCCGTAGCATCGTTGATCCCAACTATCAAACTATTCCCAGTCTAGAGGAAGAAACCCCCGTTATTGAGCCAGAAACCCCTGTTATTGAGGAGGAAAAAACTCCCATAGTTGAGGAAAACCCTGTTATTGAGGAAGAAACACCCGTTATTGAGCCAGAAAGCCCTGTAGTTGAGGAAAGCCCCGTAGTTGAGGAAAACCCTGTTATTGAGCAGGAAAAACCCGTTATTGAGCCAGAAAGCCCAATCGTAGAAGAAAAACCCGTTATTGAGCCAGAAAGCCCAATCGTGGAAGAAAAACCAGTAGAGACAGAAACAATCGAAAAGGTCGAGGAAACCCCTGAAGCGATCGAATCTCCCTTAACCACCATACCAGAGACAAAGGAGATTAACGAACCTGCCCCCGGTATTCAGCCTCCGCTAGAAGTGGAACCTATTCCCGAACCCCAAAACAATAGCGAGCAAAAAATCACCATTTTTGATCGCGTTCAACAAACCTTAAACCGCTTCCAGTTGGCCTCTTCCCCAGCAGAAAAAGATATCGAACTACCCACCCTCGATCCTCAATTATTCAGCAATGTCGAGCGGTCTTAGAGCCTAGCTTAATCCAGTTTTCAGGGGAAGTGGGGAGGTGGGGAGGTGGGGAGGTGGGGAGTGGGAGAATGGGGGAATTTCAACTAAAACCCTAAAACCCTAACACCCTAAAACCCCAACCTCCAACCGCTCGATCGAGAAATTATTAAACAAATATTTCGCAATATAGACAAAATTGGGAACTAAGTTATAATCTAGAACGTCTCTAGGTAATTTACTAACTTTTTGCTTGAGGTAATTGTGTTTAACAAAATTTCCCTTGTGGCTGGTTTTGCCGGTTTAGTTGCCCTAACCACCGTTGGTGCTGTACCCGCACAAGCAGGACCGGAAAATAACGAAATCCTGATCAGTCAACTGCGCGGCCATAACACCTACAGAGGTGAACCGCAACTCAACCCCGGTGACTATATACTAGGTCGCGTCCGGGGAACCGTGGGTGGAATTCTGTCCATCCAATTGATCAGACCTGTGACAGTGGATGGCAAAGAAATTTTCAGTGGCGACTTTGCTGACGGAACCACCGCTCGTATTGTTGGGGATGCCACCGGTGGTGACGATGTACTATTGCAAGTGGTAGATGGCAAGTTAATTTATGTGGGTAAAGCTCGTCCCTATTGGGTTTCCCGCTTGAAACTAAAATCGGAAACCGCTACCAGCAGCAATCGCTCACAACTTTTAAGAGAACTTAACCAAAAAGAACCCGCTTGGGGACTTCCCGCTTTACCCCCGGAAACCAGAACCTTTACTGAAGTTGCTCCTCAACCCGCTCCCGAGCCTAGTGTATCTCCTATCCGCGGACTTTGGTAGTGGGAAGAAATCAGGAGAAAATTTAATACAAGTGTACCAAGTAAACCCCTCTTTTTTCTATGGAAGGGGGGGTCTTTTTTCGTCAAAAATTGAGAAATAACTGCATTTCAGCCCAGATTCTCGTCATCACATCGGTAAGGGCATGATCACTATCTAATTCGATTAATTTTACCCAAGGACGATTTATGCAATAATGGCGACTATTTTCTAGGGGAATCACCTCATCGGCACGACCATGAATAATCAGGGTGGGGAGCTGCCTGATTAACTTTTCTTGGGGATAATTAGCTAAATCCTCAATAAACTTGTAATAAATCGGCAGATAACGACGATAACCGTGGTGATACACCGATAAACTCCCAGATTTTTGCCAATTGGCTAGGGTTTCTGCTCCCAATTGTCCCAACCAAACCGGCCCGAAATTAAAAGCGGGAGCTAATAAAACGAGCCTTTGCACCTGAGAATAAGTTTCTGCCAGCCAAGCTGCCGTTAAACCGCCAAAACTGGAACCAATCAGAGTAACAGGAAGCTGAGATTGTTGAATCAATGGGCCGATTTGGACAATCTGACGAGTGAGAGTTAAGCTAGAAAAGTCATCACCGTTAAGATCGGGAATTTCCATTGCTAAACCCCTATTTTGCCAACAATGTCTCAAAAATTGCGCTTTTGTTGATTGGGGGCTAGAAGCAAAACCGTGTAGATAAATATATCTGTTTTCAAGGACCGCCATTCTAGAACCAACTAGATTTCTTCATCTTGCTCTTTGGTAGCACTGGGAGAAGAATTATAAATGGCATCTAACTGCTGACGAGCATCTTCGACAGTGACAGAACGAATCACTAAGAGGGGTTCATTAATCAGCTGTCCGGCCTCGTCCAAAAGTTCCGGATGGGAAGTCATGGGATAACCGTAGGGATTATAGGAATTACCCGATTTAGCAGGACGTTTCTGGGAATCCATGCTGACAGTAATCAGACTACGAATTAAGTTATTAATGGTCAAAAAAGCGATAACCGTGAAGGCGAGGATATAGAGCAGATGTAGCATTGACCAAGTCTCCCATGAATTATGTGTGAATATTCCTAATTGCCAAAACTTTATGCTAAAAATTCGCTTAACTCTCTAGCTTACCAAAAAGTTTCAGGTTAAGCGTCAGTTTGAGGAGATTGATATTCTCCCCAACCCTGTAATCGACGACGACGACTGCTGACACCCCAACACTCTGCCACCAACTGATGCCAAGGCAACAACATCTTGGCCTCGATACCCACCTGACCACCTGTGGTTTTAAAGAGTAAATGAGCCGTGGCCACCTCCTGTTGGGCGTTTTTGACTCTTGCCAATAAATCGTCTTGTTCCTCGAGGCTGAGAAAGGATAATCTCTCGGATTCGAGGAGGAGACGGGAACGGGAAAACCAATAGGTGAAATCCTCTAGTAGAGGTTCTAAGATAGTTTTCAGGAGTTCGTTTTCGGTGGGTTGCGAAGGGAACATTATTCTTATAATGACGATTTTGCTTACCTTAATCTTAGCGTTATTTATATTTCTTAACATTGTGACGGGAAAATTTTAAGATTTGCCCCGGCTGTAGGCGGCACTAAAGAAGTCCTGTTCACAACTAAGGGCATAACGATAGGATAAAAAGATATTTTCCGTCATCAGAGCGTATTTATCCGCCAATTCCTCTAACTGGCTTGCTAAAGCGGCGAATTCATCCCCACTATAACTATCAATCCAAGCTTGATAGGGATTCTCAGAAATCGGCTCTAAGGCTAATTGTTGACCCAGATAAGCATAAAGACGCATACAGGGACTCATCGCCACGGCAATCGCACCGATATCACCCATCCAAGCGGTAGCGAGAAGAAAATCCGTATAGCGACGGGTGGCGTTAGCGGGCTGAACCTTTCTCAGGTCAACTCCCCACTGTAGAGCGTAATTTTCGTGTAATTCTAATTCCTTTAATACCCCTGCCGCTAACCGATGAAAGCTAGTGAATCCCTGCCAATCGGGAGCTTTAGCGGCGGCGATACTGTAAGCACGGGCGAAAGATTCCAGAAAAAAAGCATCCTGACCGACATAAAAAGCGAAACAGTCCCGTTTAAGCTCTCCTGTGGCGATACCTCGCACAAAAGGGTGTTCTAGACAAGCTTGTACTAGATCTTGATGGCTGTGCCAAAGTTGCTGACTAAGCATGGGAAAATACTAATTAGGTGGACAAGGTTGGTCAACTAGAATCGGGCATTCCTTAACCCAAACTGACGCTAACCCTGTTACAATACAGATAACTAACCAAATTTGCATTAAAAACTATGCGACTTAAGCGATGGGAGTCCCCCCGCCGTCAGGGACGTAACGACAAAGGCAAGGGCGGTTCGGCGCGACAGCGACAACTGAAAAAACAATTTAAAATGCTGTCGAAAAAACTGAAAGGGGGAGAGAGTAACATCTCTCCTCTTTTTTTGTCCCCAGCAATCTCCTCTGAAAAATCTTCCTCTGGGAAACTCTCCGTCTCCTGAAACAGTCCCAGACTTGAGCCACTTTCAGATTAGGAAAAAAAATGAAGCGTACACTTGCCGTCATGACGATGACAGTAGCTTTAACCCTCACCAGTAACCATTCTAGCCTTGCCGGAGCAATCTTCGATCGCATTCAAAAAACTGGGGTAATTACTGCCGGCGCTCGTAAAGATGCTATTCCCTTTGGTTTTGTCAACTCCCAGGGCAAGTGGGTGGGTTACAGCCTTGATATGTTAGAGTTAATTCGCAAGGAAACCGAACGGAAGTTAGGAAAACCAATTAAGTTAAAAATTGTTGAGATTACTCCCCAAAATCGTTTTGAAAAGTTGAAAACAGGGGTTATCGATATCGAATGTGGCTCCACTACTTTTACTTGGAAAAGAGAAAATGAAGTGGATTTTTCCGTTAGTTATTTTGCCAGTGGCACTCAATTGTTAACCCGCAAAGGTAGTAATCTCGATGACATCGGTAGCTTGGCAGGCAGACGCATTGGAGTAATTGCCAATACTACTAATGAAGCAGTAATTAAAACCCAACAACCCGCCGCTATTTTGGTCAAAGTTAAAAATCGTGGCGAGGGTTTACAAAAACTAGAAGCGGGAGAAATTGATGGTTTTGCCAGTGATGGCATTACCCTGGAAGGTTTAAGGAAAAGCGCTAAAAATCCCAATAATTTAGCCATAGTTCCCTCCTATCCCTACGCCTACGAATCCTATGCCTGTACTTTACCCGAAAATGATTCTAAATGGCGCGATACAGTGAATTATACCCTATTAAAATTCATGGAAGGGATCGTTAGTGACCAACAACAAGCGGTGACAATTTATGAACGTTGGTTTGGTGAAGAGGGTGTTGTTCCCTATTCCAGAGAAACTATTAATGATTATTTTCAAGGCATTGTCAACACCTACGAATGGATTCCTTTAACTGTATTTCCCTAAAATTAAGACCTTTTTAGGGAAAGGTTCAAAAAGGCACTCTTGCAAGTGGGAATAATTATGAATCGGGAAGTGGGAAGTGGGGAGGTGGGTTTTTAAAGGAGGAAGGAAAATTTATTGTAATTTCTCAATGATACTGATAATGATTCTCTTTAGCTGGGGGAGATTGTTTTGAATCACTTTCCAGACGACTTTTTCATCAATTGCCCAATATTCATGTCATGAACTAATTTATCCCGCATACCTGCGATGTTTTTCCAAGGAATATTGGGATAATTAACTCTCACTTCATCAGGAATATTTTTGACTGCTTCCCCGATTATTTCAATTAATTTTACTGCCGAAAGAAATATTTCTATCTTAGTTGGAAATTCTGCAAAGCTTAGATACTGAGTCATCTTTTCTAGTTGACAAATTGCCTCTAGAATGTCTTGCAAGAAATCTCTAAATTCCCGTTGCGTCATACATAAATAACCTCGGATAAAATTCTTTCTCTCCTTCTTCCTTTTAAGCCATTTTTACTGATAACATCCGCTTTTACCTTAAGTAAATCACTTAAATAATATTCCAGATCTACTAAATCTAGTAAACTAGGCGGTTCTGTATAATCTATCAGAATATTAACCTGACTATTTTCCTGCACTTCTCCTTTTACATAATCTCCAAAAATGCCTAATTCACTGACATGATACTTTTCTTTTACTAAGGACTTAACTTGACCCAAAATCGCTTTAATTTCTTCTAAATTTTTCATGATGCTTACCTTCTAAGATAACGGAAAAGACTTCTACCCTACTGATCAAAATTTTATTTCCTGTATCTGTATTGTAGCAGATATCGGATGAAAGGATAAACCATACTCCTTGAAATCATGGGAATTGAGAGAGTTAGGCCAAAAATACCCCCTCAATTGACTGAATTAAGGGGGCATTTGTCGCAGATATTTATCAAGAAATTTCTCTGATGTTAAACAATCAAAATCAGCAATAATTTTGATTAATTCTCGATTTTCAGACAAAAAGATTTCTGCCGCACCATATTTGGCAGTTAGATAGATAAAAACATCTTCAGAAGGCACTAATTTTTCTGCAATTATCTGACTTGCTTCTGCTTTCATTGCAATCGTTTCTGGTATAAATAAGCAATTAAGATTCTGCCAGATTTGATCTACTATTTTGGCTGCTTTTGCCAACTCGTAAAATTTGGTTAATGAGTTCCTGGGAAATAATAACTTTGATTGAAGATTGATTATTGGGGGTATAATATCCTAACCATGTAAGAATTCGCTCTTGTGGTGAGAGGGGTTTTAATTGACCAATAATATAAATATTTGTATCTAAAAAAATTCTCCTCATTCATACCGCTCCTGAAATAGTTCTTGCTTCACTTTACGAATAAGCTCTAAAATCTGTTCATCAGTGTCGATACCTGCTTCTTTAAATGCAGCTTGCATCTTAGTACGAGCTTGTTCAAATTCTACTTGTTCATTTTGATCGGGAACAATAATAACAACTTCAATCTCTGTGTCTGTTGGCAAATCTTGATGGGGTTGCTCGATAATTAATTGTCCATCTTTGATTTTGGCTTTAGTCTGAATAAATTGCATTTTTGATTTTTCCTCAGACTCAATCTGGTTTATTATATCTATCTTATCATTTTCGAGCGACTAATGTGTAAGAGGAAGATATATAAAAAAACAAAACCCCCTCAACTGACTGAATGAAGGGGCGATCGCAAGTTTTTTATTAATGGTTTTTAGGAGACTTTTGTGGTTTCCTTTTCTGAGGGTTTGGAGGGTTTTAGTTGGCACTTTAGGGTTATCTCCATACTTTCACCCGCATTATATCAAAATGATAATCATAGCTCCAAACAGGTAGATCTAATTCGATTGAGATGATAGCAGTCAAAGCATCAACAATAGTAATAGTTTGATCAGGAAATTGTTTAGCTTTTGCTATGGCTGCGAAATACTGATCTTCTGTCGGATTGATCAGATTAGCAGATTCTAAGCAATTTTGTGTGAAATGAGTGGCTTGTTCAAATCCTAATCTATATAGAAGCAAGCTGTAAATTCGGCTAATGGGACTTAAACAAATTTCAAGCCCAAATAAAGCCTAAACTGGCTTTGTAAGCGGCAAACACATCCCGATTCTCGGTCAGCCACTCAAAGAAACGGAAAGACATCGCTGTCCGAAAAGCTTCTAAAGCTTCCACAAA
>NZ_JADBUE010000176.1:0-5373 GCF_020245805.1 Microcystis sp. M179S2
CTACGTCAATCAGAAACTGGCAATAATAACCGTCAGCACGTCTAACAACTCTTACCCGTTTAATCTGTTGTTCTGAATAATAAACTAAGGTCTTTTGACTACACCATAAATCAAATTCTCCTGCTTTAAAGCCATCGGTAAATCTGATTTTACGTCGATGATCAGATAGTTTGTAGCCCGTTAGTTTATACTCAACGGAACGGCTAGGCTTTTTGAACCGAGGAAAACCCTTTTTCCCAAGTATCTTAGCATGACAATTCTGGTAAAACCTAGTAATTGATTGCCAGGCTCTATCAGCAGCCGATTGACGAGCTTGAGAGTTTAATTTATTAACCCAAGGGGTCTCTTTATTATTAGCTAGTACCGCACAAAGTTTTTGGAGATCATTGCGGGTTGTTCCTTTATTTTCTATCCAATAACGAACACAAGATTTACGCACAAACTGAGAAGTTTTGATAGCTTCATCAAGCTGGTGATATTGCTCTGGGGTTCCGTTTTTTAGCTTTGCTTCTACGACTAGCATCTAACAATCCACGACCATTGTTTAAATTAATTATAACACAGTTTACCTACAGATGGTAGAATTAAACCGATGCTCCGCGGTTGATATTCTGGTCGGATTTCATCGGGAGCAAAGGTGAGTATCTTGTCGAAAAATGTAGCGGGGGCATTCATCCGACATTTTAGGTAAATTCCGAATTATCTAGAAGATGGATTTAGGTTTAAATGTGACTTAGATCACATACAATCGGGGTTTCCTTTCGCTAACTTAATTAGCAGGGTACGCTGCCTAAATTTTTAGTAATCTGGGCATAGTCCGCAAGCTTGGCCGGGTAAGCCAAGGGGAATTTTCCCAAACTTGCCAAGCTAAAAGGGATCGACTCGATCAGTACAATGACCCAAAATAGGGGCATCCTCAGAAGGGAGCATCTACTATCTAATCACAATTGACCCCTTTATGGTCATAGCCCTAAAATCCATCCGCTTACTGATTTAGGAGGGCTGAATCAAATAACCATGGCTAGTCTAAACACTGGACAAAGACAAACAAGAGACGAAGAACAGCTACTATACGATTATTGGCTCGACCGCGCCAGGACCGATTCCCCCGAGCAATTAATCGAGGATTTTTGTCGTCTGTTTATCGAAGGTGGCGGCTATCGAGAAGCTCCTATTTATTTAGCCCTAGAGCGTCTTGTCAAGGCTAAGGATGCCGAAATTCGTTTTTATCATGTCTTTAACCGCTGCTGTCATATTTTAGTGAATCGATGGCAAACGCAGCCCGCCCATCAGCCAGCAATTCCCGAATTGGTATCGCTACTGGAAAATTTGCCCTCCCCACCTCCTGGACATTACAGCATCCCCAATAATTTGGGCCATCTGGTCAAAAATTTTACCCTCTCGGATGACTACGTTAGGCTGCAGCGTCTGGCGAGAATTATTAGCGGCAAATACAGCGAAAAAACCGCCGCTTCCCTGGGAACCCTGATTAGTCGTTATCCCTATCTCTATGATTACTATTTACTCGGTGATGAAAGTCACCGAGAACAGCGACAAACCGTTAGACGTATTAAAGTGAAAACCGAGAGCCGTTTCGAGGTAAATCTCTCTCGTTATGTCACCTATCAGGTACGTTTGGCACAGGTTGCTCATAGCCCAAAAATCAGGGAAGAAGCGGGGAGAATCATTCAACCGGTAGAAAATCCCACCCTGCTCAATGACAAGGAACTAAATCGCACCCTCAAGTATTATCTGGGGACGGTAGCAGGAAATTATACTCATAAGGCTCTTTCGCAAAATTTTCTGGCGAATACAGTTTATACCCCTACCTATAAAGATTTTAAAAATGACCTCTACGATTATCTGATTACCTCCTTAGACTACTGCAAGGGGCAATTTAACAAAAAACTCGACGATATCCTGCAAAATACTCTACCCCACTGCGATCAACAAAAACCGAGTGAATTTCTCATGCTGCGTACTTCTAGCCAACTGTTAAATTATCTGGTGGTGGAAAGCGGCCAAAAACCCGATCATTACATTTTTATGGATATGATCACCAATATGGGGGTAACTCGGACTGTGGGGTTATTGCTCAAGTTGATTTTGATCTGTCCCAAGGCAAAACCCCACTTAGATAAACGTTTTTCGATTCTATTTAACCACTACGAGAGTTATTCTCGCGATCAAGTGCCTTGGTTGGTTAAATCCCTAGAAAATCTGCAAGTAGCTTTTAGTATTCATTTCGGTCAAGCTGATTTGTCCTGTCTCCGTCAAATCCAGTGATCAGCTGTTCGCTATCTAAATTACTTGTTAAGACTGTCTATGAGAGGGGAAGGGGGGAAGGGGGGAAGTGGGGAAGTGGGGAGATGGGGAGAATAAATAGAAATAATCTGCTGCCTGTGTTCGGCTGATCTCACGGCGGAAGCCTGCCTCCTGAATCCGTCAAATCGATTAAAAAGTTAAGTAATCTCAACTTCTAGCCAATGCTGACCCGGAGCTAGGGGATAATTAAACCATCGTCATTTAGGCTGCGTTTATCCGTGAAAATTATCGTTATCGGCAGTGGTGGTCGAGAACACGCCTTGGCTTGGAAACTGCTGCAATCGCCCGAAGTAGAACAAGTGTTCTGTATTCCAGGTAATGGGGGAACGGCAATTTTACCTCAATGTGAAAATATCCCCATAGCAATGGAGGATTTTGCCGAAATTAGCCGCTTTGCCCGAGAAAATTGCGTCGATCTGGTGGTTGTCGGGCCAGAATATCCCCTCTCCCTCGGCATTACCGATCATCTTCTCGGCCAAGAAATTGCCGTTTTTGGCCCCACACAAACCGGGGCCTTAATTGAATCGAGCAAATCCTGGGCAAAAGAATTAATGAGCGAAGCAGCAGTTATCACCGCCGTCTCGGAAACCTTTACCGATGCAGAATTAGCAAAAACTTATATCCGAGAGCAAGGAGCGCCAATTGTGGTGAAAGCTGACGGATTAGCCGCAGGAAAAGGGGTAATTGTCGCCGAAACCGTAGATACGGCCCTAGAAGCGATCGATGATCTTTTTACCAGTGGCTTTACTAAAGTCGTGGTGGAAGAATTCCTAGAGGGAGAAGAAGTGTCTATCCTCACCCTCACCGATGGGATCAGCTTTCGTTCCCTGCTACCTGCCCAAGATCACAAGCGGATCGGTGAAGGCGATACCGGCAAAAATACCGGCGGTATGGGAGTTTATGCCCCCGCCCCCATAGCCACCGCCGCCATTATCGAAGCGGTAAACCGAGACATCCTCGCCCCCATCGTCGCCACCCTACAAAAACGCGGCATTGACTATCGGGGAGTCCTCTACGCGGGTTTAATGATTTCCCCCGCCGGAGAGCCAAAAGTTCTCGAATTTAACTGTCGTTTTGGCGATCCCGAAACCCAAGCGGTTTTACCCCTACTGGAAACTCCCCTGGCACCGCTACTGCTGGCTTGCGCTCAACAAAAATTAACTGATTTCCCCTCTTTACAATGGCGATCCGGTAGTGCCGTTTGTGTGGTGGCCGCGTCTGCTGGTTATCCCGACCACTACGAAAAAGGCCAGTTAATCACTGGAATTAAGGCAGCTGAAACCGCGGGAGCGATCGTTTTCCACGCCGGCACGGTTTTAAAACACGGCGATATCTTCACCGATGGCGGCCGCGTCTTGGGTGTCACGGCTATGGGAGCTAATTTTAATCAGGCGATCGAACTTGCCTATCAATCGGTGAAAAGGATACACTTTCAGGGCATCTATTATCGTCGTGATATCGGCCACCGGGTAAGGGAAAAATAAGGTTTTGAGGATTAATTTATGAGCCAATTTCCCTTTTTTTCCGCATCTCTCACCGCTAATCCTCACCTGATGCCAAACCTCTTTCTAGGGTCATCCCTGACAAAAGCGCATCTGATTTGTCAAAAAACCAGTAACTATTGATAAAATCATGAAACTGAATCGCCCAACCAAATTGCCATCCCTATGCGAATTTTGCTCTATTCTTATAACTATTATCCCGAACCGATCGGCATCGCTCCCCTGATGACAGAATTAGCGGAAGGATTGGTTAAAAGAGGTCATCAAGTCAGGGTTTTAACCGCTTTTCCTTGGTATCCTAATAGTGAAATCGATCCCGAATACCGAGGAAAAATCTATCTAGAAGAAGAACGAAATGGTGTTAAAATTCAACGTTCCTACGTCTGGGCGCGCCCCGAAAGAAGTTTAAAAAATCGAATTTTCTTTGAATTGAGCTTTGTTTTTTTGAGTTTCTTTCAGGCTCTCAAAGGTGAAAAACCCGATCTAATTTTCTTAACTGTACCCGGATTACCCGTTTGCGTTCCTGCCGCTTTATTGAGTAAATTATATGGCGTGCCGATTATTCTAAACTTACAGGATATTCTGCCCGACGCGGCAGTTCATGTGGGATTATTAACTAATGAGAAAATGATTAAGGTTTTTAGCAGTCTCGAAAAATTTGCCTACAAAACTGCCAGTAAAGTCTCAGTTATTGCCGATGGTTTTACCAAAAATCTCCTCACTAAAAATGTGCCGAGTCAGAAAATTATTGAGATTCCTAATTGGGTCGATGTCAGCTTTATTAAACCTCTGCCGAAAACCAATAATTATTTTCGCCAAGAAAATCATCTTGAGGGCAAATTTGTTGTTTTATATTCTGGCAATATTGCCCTAACCCAACCCCTAGAAACCCTGATCGATGCTGCAGTTAAATTAGTTAGTATCCCTGAGATTAAAGTGGTAATTGTTGGTAAAAAAGAAGCCCTCGATCGCCTAGAAAAGTATCGCCAACAACAGGGGGCGAGTAATGTGCTTTTATTACCCTTTCAACCCCGGGAAAAATTACCAGAAATGTTAGCAGCCGCCGATGTGGGTATGGTGATGCAAAAACATAACGTTATTTCCTTTAATATGCCGTCCAAAATTCAGGTATTATTAGCTAGTGGTCGTGCTATTATTGCTTCTGTTCCCGCCGATGGAACCGCCGCTAGGGCGATCGAGCGTAGTGGTGGTGGTTTGGTGGTTACTCCTGAAGATACAGAGGCATTAGCTACAGCCATTTTAAAGCTATATAAAAACCCAGATTTAGCAACTATACTAGGAGAAAAAGGACGACAATACGCAGAGGAAAATTATGCCTTTGAAAAGACTTTGGATCAATACGAAAAGCTTTTTTCTCAAGTAGTTAGTTAATAGACCTCTTGTAAAAATCAAAAATTGTTGTTAGGGTTAGGAGTCAGTAGCCAGTAGTCAGTAGTCAGGAGAATTAAGAAGGAGCAATAATCAGTTAAATGGTCTATTTACAGACTTTATGCCATTTAATCCTTATTTCTGCCGTTTTTGAACC
>NZ_JADBUE010000177.1:0-4742 GCF_020245805.1 Microcystis sp. M179S2
CGCGACTTTTTACCCGGCCAAGCTTTTCTGGTCGGAACCCCCTAAGCCGAGTTTTCAAGGTGCTGCGCCGTCCACTTGGTTTTCGAGACTGGCCTTTTAATTCTAACGTAAAGCCAACCTAGAACGGCGGGGTTTCAGACCGAAAATTTCCGATGATTATTATCTGAATTTCGGAGTTATCCGTTATATTTTGGCTTTTTATTCAGGAGATAGGAGTCAGGGTGATAGGGTTTTGGGGTGATAGGGATTTAGGGGTTTAGGGAAATTTCATCCAAATGCTCCACTACCCCACTACCCCACTACCCCACTACCCCACTTCCCCACTTCCCCACTACCCCACTACCCCACTACCCCACTTCCCCGATGATCGCGAAAAAACTTCATCAAGAGGGGAACAACTTCCAGTAAGATGAAAAATGGTCAGTGAAAAAGCTAACCGAAATTTATTGTCGGAAATGGTAACACCGCCCCATTTCCCCAGACCCTAGAGGCTAGAGTCCGGTAAACCAGCGGATAAAAATTGACATCCATGAGTGCAGAAATTTTCGATCGAGTTAAAAAAATTGTTGTGGACCAATTAGAAGTAGAGGATCCGGGTACAGTTACCCCCGAAGCAAGCTTTGCTAATGATCTGAAAGCTGATTCCCTTGATGTGGTCGAGTTAGTGATGGCTTTAGAGGAAGAATTTGATATTGAAATTCCCGACGACGCAGCCGAACAAATTGACACTGTGGGCAAAGCTGTCGAGTATATTAACGAGAAAGTAGGAGCAACCGCCTAATTATTGCGGGAAAATTGACAATTAGGATTAAATATCTGGGGCAAAATCTGCCCTTATTTTTGAACAAACATGACAGAATTGCCATTAAAAAGGGTTGTCATCACGGGGATGGGTGCGATCACTCCCCTCGGCAATAATCTAGCCGACTATTGGACAGGCTTAATCAACGGCAAAAGTGGCATTGGTTTAATCACCCACTTTGATGCCTCCCGTCACGCTTGTCGCATTGCTGGGGAAGTGCGGGGTTTTGACCCCCACGAATATGTGGATCGCAAAGAGGCAAAGCGCATGGACCGTTTCGCTCAATTTGCCGTTGCCGCTAGTTTGCAGGCGCTGCAAGATTCTCAATTAGTTATCGACGCTCTCAATGCCGATGATATAGGTGTACTAATTGGTACGGGCGTGGGTGGCATAAAAGTGCTGGAGGATCAACAGGAAATTTACTTGACAAAAGGTCCGGGCCGGTGTAGTCCTTTCATGATCCCGATGATGATTGCCAATATGGCTGCTGGTTTAACCGCTATCCACACGGGGGCCAAAGGACCGAGTAACTGCACCGTGACTGCGTGCGCTGCTGGTTCCAATGCCATCGGCGATGCTTTTCGTCTAGTACAAAGGGGTTTGGCCAAAGCGATGATCTGCGGTGGGACGGAGGCCGCCGTTACCCCCCTAGGATTGGCTGGTTTTGCCTCCGCTAAGGCCCTGTCCACCCGCAACGATGACCCCACCCGGGCCAGTCGTCCCTTTGACAAGGACCGGGATGGTTTTGTCATGGGGGAAGGGGCAGGAATTTTGATTATAGAGGAATTAGAAACGGCCTTGGCCCGTGGGGCGCGGATTTACGGCGAAATGATCGGTTATGGTCTGACTTGCGATGCCTATCACATGACGGCACCGGTTCCCGATGGTCGTGGGGCCACCAGAGCGATCGAATTAGCGATCAAAGATGCCGGTTTGACTCCGCCGGAAATTAGCTATATCAACGCCCACGGCACCAGTACAGGGGCCAATGATCCCACGGAAACCAAGGCGATTAAAAAAGCTTTAGGAGAATCGGCCTACCAAATCCCCGTCAGTTCCACCAAATCGATGACAGGCCACCTTTTAGGCGGTTCTGGCGGTATTGAAGCCGTGGCCACGGTAATGGCGATCGCTAATGACCGGATTCCCCCGACGCTCAACCTGGACAATCCTGACCCCGATTGCGATCTCGATTACGTCCCCTACGAAAGTCGTCAGCAGATAGTTAACGCTGCCCTCTCCAACTCCTTTGGATTTGGTGGCCATAACGTCACCTTAGCTTTTAGAAAATATGCTTGAGTCGATGCCCCCGAAAGAGTAATCTTTGAGTGGCTCCCTCTTTAACCTGGTCTTATTTTTGTAGTTCATTCTAAAAAACATTATGGTTGTCGCCTCCCAATCCCTCGAAGAACTTTGTATTAATGCGGTGCGTTTTTTAGCGGTGGATGCCGTAGAAAAAGCTAAATCGGGACACCCCGGACTGCCGATGGGAGCCGCTCCCATGGCCTTTGTCCTCTGGGATCAATTCCTGCGTTTTAACCCGAAAAACCCCCAATGGGTCAATCGCGATCGTTTTGTTCTCTCCGCCGGTCACGGTTGTATGCTGCAGTATGCTTTGATGTACCTGACCGGATACGATAGCGTTCCCCTAGAGGAAATTAAACAATTCCGGCAGTGGAAATCGAAAACCCCTGGCCACCCCGAAAATTTCGTCACGGAAGGGGTGGAAGTGACCACTGGTCCTCTGGGTCAAGGGATTGCTAATGGTGTCGGTTTGGCCCTAGCAGAAGCCCATTTAGCGGCCCGTTTCAACAAACCGGATGCCAAAATTATCGACCATTACACCTATGTGATTTTGGGTGATGGTTGCAATATGGAGGGGATTTCCGGGGAAGCTTGTTCTTTAGCCGGTCACTGGGGTTTAGGCAAGTTAATCGCTCTCTATGATGATAACCATATCTCGATCGATGGTTCCACCGATATCGCTTTCACCGAAGACGTGAGCAAGCGTTTTGAAGCCTACGGTTGGCACGTTCAGCACGTCGAGAATGGTAACACCGATTTAGATGCCATTGCCAATGCGATTGCGGCTGCCAAAGCTGTCACCGATAAACCCTCGATGATTAAAATCACCACCACCATCGGTTATGGTTCCCCCAATAAGTCTAATACCGCCGATGTTCACGGGGCAGCTTTAGGAGCAACGGAAATCGAGTTAACCCGGAAAGCGTTAGGTTGGGAATACGAGCCGTTTGTGGTTCCCGATGAGGTATTAAATCGTTTCCGGAAAGCAGTGGACAAGGGAGCGACGGCAGAAACGGACTGGAATAAGTTATTTAACGAATATCAGGCTAAATATCCCGCAGAAGCGGCTTTATTTGAACAGTTAACCACCGGTCAACTGCCGGAAGGTTGGGAGCAAGCTTTACCGGTTTATAAACCCGAAGATAAGGCGCTCGCTAGTCGTAAACACTCGGAAATCTGCTTAAATGCGCTTGCGGGGGTTTTACCCGGTTTAATCGGTGGTTCGGCGGATTTAACCCACTCTAACTACACCGAATTAGAGCATTTTGGTAATTTCCAAAAAGGCAGTTATCAGGAGCGTAACGTCCATTTTGGCGTAAGGGAACACGCGATGGGGGCGATTTGTAACGGTATTGCTCTCCATAACACGGGATTGATTCCCTACGGGGCGACTTTCCTGATTTTCACCGACTATATGCGGAATTCTATCCGTTTATCGGCATTGTCAGAAACCCGCGTCATCTGGGTAATGACTCACGATTCCATTGCCCTAGGGGAAGATGGACCGACTCACCAACCCGTGGAACACGTTGCTTCTCTGCGCGCTATTCCTAACCTCTTAGTCATGCGTCCGGGAGATGGTACGGAAACTTCCGGCGCTTATAAAGTAGCGGTGAGCGAAAAGAAACGCCCGACTTTATTGGCTCTCTCCCGTCAAAATCTGCCCAATTTAGCGGGAACTTCCCTTGCGGGTGTGGCCAAAGGTGCTTATATTATCACCGATTGTGAAGGTACTCCCGATGTCATTCTCATCGGTACGGGTGGCGAGTTGTATCTCTGCGATAAAGCGGCTGCGGTGTTAAAAGAAGCAGGAATTAAAGCCCGCGTGGTTTCTATGCCCTGTTGGGAGCTATTCGAGGAACAATCGGCAGAATACAAAGAATCGGTATTGCCGAAAGCAGTGAAAAAACGTCTCGCAGTGGAAGCGGGTTCAACCATGGGTTGGCATCGCTACATCACCGATGAGGGGGATGTGTTGGGGGTTGATACCTTCGGCGCTTCTGCTCCGGGGGGTGTGATTCTAGAGAAGTTTGGTTTTACCGTGGATAACGTGGTAGCGAAGGCAAAAGCGTTGTTAGGTTAATTACCTGAAATCTTAGCTGTAATGAGTCAGAAAAATCTGGCTCATTTTTTTGTTTTTCTATTGTGACTGTCAGTCAGTGGACTAGTGGTCACGTCAGGCAGTTTAATCGAAGCATGGCAAAGGACAATTTAGCTCAATTTGGCAGATGTTTACATAATGCTCGTATTCAAAAGGGTTTATCCCAAGAAAGGTTGGCCGAAGCGGCCAATTTGGATAGAACTTACATCAGTCTTCTTGAACGTGGTAAAAGGAATCCTTCTTTACTATGCTTGATTTCTTTATGTAGAGCATTAAACATAAGTCTTTCGGAGCTTTTTAACACTATGTCTATAAATTCCGGGCTCTTCTGGTTTCTGTGTGGAAACGAGGTCTATACTGATAGTTTCTTCCGCAAAATAGTCCTAAAAGTCTTGCCCGATAAGCACTTCACGATTCCATAAGCAAAGATTATCACACAAAGTCGAGAAGAGCCAATTCCGATGTAAATACTGAGTCAAGGGGTGACAAGGCGACTAAAAGGCTTGCTGGATAAGGCGCATAGCCGTTAGACCC
>NZ_JADBUE010000178.1:0-43789 GCF_020245805.1 Microcystis sp. M179S2
AGTGGATATCACCCATACGGATATTAATAAATTAGCACTTTATGCCCGTTTGGGAGTGCCGGAATTATGGCGTTTTAATGGACAAATCTGGCGCATTTATCGGTTAGAAAAGGGGGTTTATCAGGAAGGAGAATTTAGTCCCTCTTTTCCCCTAGTTCCGAAAACTAAACTCTATGAATTTTTAGCCACTGCTAAAGAGGATGAAGTGAGGGCAGAAAAGAATTTAAGAGCATGGCTTGTTAGTCAACTAGCTAAAAATAATTAACTAGGGCAGTTTTTGAGGTAATTATGGTGACATTTTATCTAGAGTTAAATACTAACGTTTCTTGTCAGGCTGATAATTTCTTTTCCCAATTTAATATTGTTTTATTCGTGTATCCAAATGTTCGGACTGTTGCATTTAATCCCATGCCTTCCATCCTAGCTTTCAATACTTTGACAATTTTCGAGGGATTTCGCTAGAATACAGAAAGCGGTAAAGCGCGTAAGGGATCACGGAAACCTCCCGCTCCTTTGTACCTCGGAACAAATATCGCCCTTGAAAATGTAATGGTGACGGGTCAAGCAGGATAGAAGCTTAACGGCTAAGGTCAAAACAGCCCACAAATAAAATTCAGATCCGTCCGCCGCCTGGCAGTCGGTAGACGTTAAACTAAAACGCTTGTGGATTCGGTCTGACGGGGGCATAGTCTTCCGATTGTGTCTAGTTAAGAGGAGTAGAAGCAAGAATCTCCAGTCACAGCGTAGCTTGACGGCGAGAGTGTCAATAACTGTTGACTGTTGAATGGGACATGACTGTGGATATTCGCTTAATCGTTGTCGATGTGGATGGAACGATCGCCGGTGATAACAATCAGGTTAATCCAGCTGTGGTGCAAGCTGTCTCGGCCGTCCAAAAAAAGGGAATTCCCGTCGCTATTGGCACTGGTAGGATGTACCGCTCGGCTTTACGTTTTCATAAACGCCTTAAATCCACTTTACCTTTAATTGCTTACAATGGCGCTTGGATTCAAGATCCTGTTTCCCAAGTTCACCATCGACATACTCCCATTTCCCCCGACTTGGCGATCGATCTTTTAGATTATCTCGAACAACCCCAATGGAAAGAGAAAATCTCCCTTAATTTTTATATGGACGATGTGCTTTATGTGCGGCAATTAAACGCGGAAACGGAATTCTATCGGCAGCGATCGGGTATTATTGCCGAAGCAGTGGGAGATTTACGCAAAGTTGCCCACAAAACCACTAAAATCCTGGCCATGGGGGAAGATAAGCAATTTATCGCCGAGATTTGGCATCATTTACAGCAACGCTATCAAAATCAAGATTTATACTTTACCCAATCGAGTCCGACTTTTTTTGAAGTTACCCACGTTGAGGCTACCAAGGGAAGCGCCACCCAATTTTTGGCCGAAGATATCCTAGGATTACAACCGCAAAACGTTATGGCGATCGGTGATAATTTTAATGATGTTTCTATGCTCACCTATGCGGGTGTCGGTGTTGCCATGGGTAATGCTCCCCAAGCTGTTAAGGATCAAGCCGATTGGGTTGCCCCCAGTGTAAACTTAAATGGGGTGGCTGCGGCCTTGGAAAAGTTTGTTTTAATTTGAGGAATTGGGGAGATGGGGAGATGGGGAATTGGGGAAATGGGGAATTGGGGAGATGGGGAATTGGGGGAATTCAACTAAAACCCTACAACCCTAAGACCCTACAACCCTACAACCCTAACACCCTAACACCCTAACACCCTTTTCACCGAGAAAATTATGACTATTAATACGCAAACTGTTACGATTCCTAACAAAGATATTGACATAGATGCCTATTTAGCCATTCCCGATCGGGTGGGAATTTATCCGGCAATTATCGTGATTCAGGAAATATTCGGCGTAAACGACCATATTCGCGATGTCACCCGCAGAATTGCCCAAGAAGGCTATATAGCGATCGCTCCTGCCATTTATCAGCGATTCGCTCCTGGTTTTGAAACGGGGTACAGTATAGAAGATATCGAAATCGGTCGTCAGTACAAAGAACAAACCAAAGCAGCCGAATTAATCAGCGATATCCAAGCCACCATCGATTATCTTTATAGTTTGCCACAGGTGCAAAAAACCGGTGTCGGCACGATCGGTTTTTGTTTTGGTGGTCATCTGGTTTATCTTGTCTCCACTCTAGAGGATATCAAAGTTACTGCCTCTTTTTACGGTGCAGGAATCACCACGGGAACCCCTGGGGGTGGTCAAGCGACGGTGAAGGTGACTCCCCAAATCAAGGGGACAATCTACGCATTTTTCGGGATGTTAGATAGCAGTATTTCTCAAAAGCAAGTGGATGAGATCGAAAACGCATTAATCCGTTATCAAATCCCTCATCGAGTTTTCCGCTATGAAAATGCCGACCATGGCTTTTTCTGCGACCAAAGGGCTAGTTATAATGCTAATGCGGCCAAATCTGCTTGGGATCATGTGCTAGAGTTATTTAGCCTTCTTAAATCTTAATGGTCTGACCCCTCAAGCTTCAGCTTACACTGGAAGCAGATCGAAATTATACTTGTAACCATTCTATTTATCATGACACCGAACCCTGCCTTTTCCATGGACGATTTTGCCAAAGCTCTTGATCAATACGATTATCAATTTGAAAAAGGGCAGATCGTGCGCGGGAGAGTCGATCAACACACCTCCGATGGAGCATTCATCGATATTGGCGGCAAATCCTCCGCTTTTATTTCTTTAAGGGAAATTTCCCTGGAAAATGTTACTTCCATTGCCGAAGCTTTACCCATAGATGCAGAATTCGATTTTCTGATTACCCGTGGACAGGACGCGGAAGGACAAGTTACCCTGTCTCTGCGGCAATTATTACTACAAAAAGCTTGGGAAAATGTCAGGGAAATCTCTGAAAGTGGCAAGTCGGTACAGCTGCGCGTCACGGGGGTGAATAAGGGGGGAGTGACGGGAGAAGTGGAAGGATTAAAAGGATTTATCCCTCGCTCCCATTTAATCGAAAAAAATGATTTAGATTCCCTCATCGGACAACTTTTAACCGCAACTTTTATTCAAATCGATCAAGAAAATAATAAATTAGTTTTATCTCAGCGAGAAATTGCTCGCGCTAACGCTATCAGTCAATTAGCTGTGGGTAAATTATTAAGTGGCACTGTGGTTAAATTACAACCCTACGGTGTCTTTGTCGATTGCGGTGGAGTGACGGGATTACTCCATGCTAAACAGGTGACAGGAGCCTCTTTTAATTCTCCCATGACTTTCTTTAAAGTTGGTCAGGCAATTCAAGTGGTAGTCGCGGAAATTGACGAATATAAAAACCGCATTTCCCTATCTACAAAAATCCTGGAAGCGCACCCCGGGGAAATTCTCGAAAACTTTGCAGAAGTCATGGAAACAGCAGCAGAAAGATTAAAACAAGCTCAGGGAAAAACCCCAGAAACTTAGTGTAGCGTGGGTTAGGCGACAATAATTTAGATATTTTACCACCTATTTAGTATTCGCCGTAACCCACCATCAGTCATCAGGTGAATTTGTCTCCTGTCTCCTTTTTACTTGACAAAGATGTTTCAAGATCGGATAGCAATTTTAGGGACTATGCACGGAAAAGAGCGGGTAATAGCGCCGATTTTAGCGCAAGAAATAGGCCTTAAGGTGATTGTACCCGATAATTTTGATACCGATCGCTTTGGCACTTTTACCCGGGATATTAAGCGCATCGGGACACAAATTGAAACCGCTCGCGGGAAGGCACAACAAGCGATCGAGCTTTCGGGATACGATATCGGAATTGCTAGTGAGGGTAGTTTTTATCCCTATCCTAACTTGCCGCTAGTTTCCTGTAATCGTGAATTGATTTTATTGCTCGATCGAGTCCATAATCTAGAAATAATTGGTCAAGCAATAGTCACGGAAACTAATCACGCTCACCAAACTGTAACTAATCTAGCAGCTGCTTTAGAATTTGCCGAAAAAATCGGCTTTCCTAGTCATGGTTTAGTGGTGATGTTTGATAAAAATTCTCTCGACTCTGAGCATATTTTTAAGGGAATTACTGACCAGAAAAATTTAGTTAAAATTGTTGAAGATATTCTTGACAAAAACGGCAAAGTACACCTAGAAACCGATATGCGCGCTATGCACAATCCCACGCGGATGAAAGCAATTGCAGCTGCGACAGCAAATCTGGTGCAGAAACTTAATCAATTATGTCCTAATTGTGGTTGTCCGGGGTTTGATATTATCGAAAGAAAAGCGGGTTTACCCTGTGGTTTATGTCACTTTCCCACCTCTTTGATTAAACTGGAACTATACGGTTGTCAAAGGTGTGATTATCGAGAGGAAAAACTCTTTCCCAACGGTCAAAAAACCGCCGATCCAATGTATTGTGAATATTGTAATCCCTAAAGATAGCTTTTCTATGGAAAGAATTTTAGAACCAGAAGTAATGGATGATCGGGAAGAAGCGATCGAATATGATGCCATGGACTTCACAGAAGTTAATACTAATTTCGCTAAAGAAGCCGTACAATTGGCCGGTATTAATGCTAGGGTGTTAGATGTAGGAACCGGTACTGCACGCATTCCGATTATACTCAGTCAACTACGTCCCCAATGGCAAATTATCGCTATTGATCTGGCCGATTCTATGTTAGAAATTGGTCAAAAAAATATCCTTAATGCTAACTGTCAAGAACAGATAAAATTGGAGAAAGTTGATGGAAAAAATCTTCCCTACCAATCCGAGCAATTTGATTTAGTTATTTCTAATAGTTTAATCCATCATCTCAAGGATCCTCTGCCTTTTTTACGGGAAATTAAGCGAGTTTTAAAACCCAATGGTGGCATCTTTTTAAGAGATTTATTCCGTCCCGATTCCGAGGAAATAATCCAGGGGATGGTGAGGGAAATCGATCCTAATTTTTCTCCACGACAAGCGCAACTATTTAAAGATTCTCTCCAGGCCGCTTTTACCCTAGCAGAAATTGCCGATTTAATCCAGCAATCGGGATTAAAAAATGTTAAAATTTATCAGTCTTCCGAACGTCATTGGACAGCCATAAAAACAAGTAAAAACTAATCACTAAATCAGGAAAAATTAAGTTATGAAAGTTGGATTTTTGGGAACGGGATTAATGGGAACGCCAATGCTGGAAAGATTATTAAATCAGAGAATTTCTGTTATTGCCTATAATCGCACCTTAGAAAAATTGACAGCTTTACAGCAGTTAGGAGCCAAAACAGTTAGCTGTCCCGATCAGGTAATTCAAGAGGCAGATTGTCTGATTTTAATGTTAACTAATGCCGCCGCTATCCAAGAGGTTTTAGGATTAAATTCCGAGCAATCCAACTTCAATAATCGTACTATTATCCAGATGGGAACCATTGCCCCTTCTGAAAGTAAACAACTGCGAGATCAAATTGTTGCTAAAGGGGGAGAATATCTAGAAGCACCCGTTTTAGGAAGTATTCCCGAAGCTAAAAAGGGGACTCTCTTAGTTATGGTGGGAGCAACGGAGAAACAGTTCCATCAATGGTCAAATTTATTAGCACATTTTGGTCAAGAACCGATGTTAATCGGGGAAGTGGGAACCGCCGCGGCGTTAAAATTAGCTTTAAATCAATTAATTGCCGCTCTAACCAGTGCTTTTGCTTTGAGTTTAGCTTTTTTATCCCAGCAAGGAGTAGATCTAGAAAAATTCATGACTATCCTGCGTCAAAGTGCCTTATATGCGCCTACTTTTGACAAAAAATTAACCAGAATGTTAGAAGAAAATTATGCTAACCCTAATTTTCCCACTAAACATTTACTCAAAGATGTCAATCTCTTTTTAGAGGAATCGGAGAAGTTAGATTTAAATACTTTTCCCCTAACAGGAGTACAGCGCCTTCTTGAAAAAGCTTTAGAAATGGGATTCGCAGAGGACGATTATTCAGCTTTATACGGGGCGCTGAAAAAAGAATTAAGTAGGTAGGCGTTAAAAATTATCAGACACCCCCCTTATCAAGCGTAGGGTTGATTCATGAATCAACCCTACCTTATCAAGGGGGGGCAGGGGGGATCGAACCTAAAATCCATTTTTAATTTAATTATAACCAGCTACTTATAAACCGCTTGGCAACATCAAAAAGACTCTTTTTGGTTTGTCTAGTCGGACAACTGATAGGAGAAAAACTGGTAAAAGGCTTTAAATTTTCCTTAAGCTTTGTTGAGGTGGCCGGAAGAGGGGGTTAGAGTGGGAAGTGATGGAATTTTGGGCATATTCTCCTATGACGCTGACTGAATTTGGATTATTAGCGGGTTTACTTGTCCCCGGTATCCTGCTCTCGATTTTGGTGATGGTGAGTTTTGCCAAAGGGGGTTAAAAAGTGATAGAGACACCGATGAAAGTGTCTCTGTCTTCGGTGAAGATTAATCTATTTTTGGTTTTTTGCCTAATTTAATTGATTCTGTAGCTAACAAAATTGATTCTAAATGATGGCGCTTCTCCACTTGACCGAGGAAATAACCGGTCATCATCGCTGAAGCGAGAAGATTAGCCAAATTCTCGCGGTCGGTGGTAATTTGTACCGCAAAATCCTCTGAGGGCAACATTCCCACCAATCCCTTG
This sequence comes from Microcystis sp. M179S2, assembly GCF_020245805.1. Classification (NCBI taxonomy): domain Bacteria; kingdom Bacillati; phylum Cyanobacteriota; class Cyanophyceae; order Chroococcales; family Microcystaceae; genus Microcystis; species Microcystis sp. M179S2. The sequence continues at coordinate 6,623 of NZ_JADBUE010000178.1, forward strand.
ACGTTTTGCGAGATAATATCTTTAATTTCGCTACTGACCGATTGGGCTATTCTCTCAAGGGTTTCAGGATGCTGCTGCTGGAGATACTGCATCAGACAGTTATCATTTTGTTCTTCGGTTTCCCAGGGAAAAAAATCAGGATTAAAAGTCATCAGAACTCCCACGCTGTAGTGGTTATTGGATCTAGGTTAACAAATCGCTCTTCTTGATTGCCCGAAGTCCCCCCATCTTCCTCAAGTTTAGCTCAGTGATCAGAAATATTCACCCATAATATACCCTCTCTCTCCTTATTCCTGAGCGGTAGCTTCCAGAATACCCTGTTCCCTAAGATTGTCAACCTCGAAATATTGATGAAATTTATCGGTTACTTCTAACCAGTAGGATCTACCTTCGTTTTGCTTGCGTTTTCTCACAAATCCTCGTTCTACCAAGTCCTGAACCTGTTGATAGGCCGTACTGCCCCGTAAATTAATTAAATCCGCTTGCAAAATCGGTTCTTTCAGTGCGATCGCTGCTAAAGTACGGAGAGTTCCCGTGCCTAATTCGGCCGGGATCAGGTCTTCGATCAAATTCTGATAAGCTGACCGCAATTGTAAACTATAACCGAGGGGGGTTTCCACCACTTCCAAGGCACTATCCCGGTGGGCATAATCGGACATTAACTCGATCATGGCATCTTCCACCGTCAAGCGATCGCTGTTGGTTAATGTCACCATCTCGGTTAAGGGGACAGGCTGCCCTTTTAGGTAAAGTATCGCTTCTAGACGGGTAGCTAGTCTGATCTCCTGGTGGGCTTCCGCGCTCAATCTCGACTACCTAAGTTTAGACAATGATTTAATATTCTACTAGAAGACGAACGAGAAAATTATGGAAACTTTTTGGAGTCAGGTTTTAGACTTTTGTTATCAGGCTACCGAGCTGGTGGGCGATCGCCTACTAGCTGATTTTGGCAAATTACAGGCCACCAATAAAGCAGACGGGACTTTAGTGACGGCTGCCGACCGTTGGTCCGATGGGGAATTGCGATCGCTAATTGCCCGCACTTTCCAGGACCATGGAGTCCTAACCGAGGAAACTACCCATATTTTCCCGGATCAAGAATGGTGTTGGGTAGTGGATCCAATCGACGGTACAACTAATTTTACTCGCGGTATTCCCATCTGGGGCATTTCCCTAGGACTTCTCTACCGGGGGACTCCCGTGTTCGGATTTGTTTATCTCCCCTGCCTAAAACAGGCCTATTATGGTTATTGGTACGGTGAGACGGGTTTAACCGGTCCAGAGGGGGCCTACCGCGATGGTCAACCGATTCACACCAGCGACGATTTTCCTAGCAAAAATCATCTGTTTAATCTCTGCGCCCGTAGTACAGATATATTTAAAAATCCCTTTCCCTGCAAAGTGCGGATGATAGGAGTGGCTAGTTATAATCTGCTTTTGGTTGCCGATGGCACGGTGTTGGGAGGAGTGGAAGCAACCCCGAAAGTCTGGGATATTGCTGCGGTTTGGGCAATTCTACAGGCCGCTGGCGGAGTATTTATCTCTTTAGGAGAAAAGATTTTTCCCTTGCAGGTGGGGGAAAATTATAGCGATCGATCCTATCCCTGTTTAGCCGTGGCTCGATCGAATTTAGCGCCGGTTTTCTTGCCTTTAGTCGGTTTTCTCAAGGATGTTGCTTGAATGGAGAATTGCTCAGGTTAGAATAGCTGCATTTAATGGTTTTATCTCTATATTATTTCATGAGTTTTGATACTTCCTCTCTCAGCGAACGCAACGATAAAGCCGAAGTCTATCAGCCAGTAATTATTCGCCTCGAAAATGTATCTAAAATCTACGGCAGTGGCGAAACCATGGTTAAAGCTCTTAATAACGTCAATTTAAGCCTGAAAAAAGGGGAATATTGCGCTATTATGGGGGCATCGGGTTCGGGAAAATCCACGGCCATGAATATTATCGGCTGTCTTGATCGTCCCACCTTGGGAGCTTATTATCTAGAAAATCTGGACGTTTCCACGCTGCCGGATGGGGATTTAGCCCAGATTCGCAATCGCAAAATCGGCTTTGTTTTCCAGCAATTCCATCTTTTACCCCAGATGAGCGCACTAGAAAATGTCATGTTACCGATGATTTATGGTGGGGTTTCTCCCCAAGAAAGAAAGGAAAGAGCGATCGCTGCTTTAACGAAGGTAAAATTAGATAATCGACTGCACAATAAACCCAATCAATTATCGGGGGGACAACAGCAGCGCGTTGCTATTGCTAGGGCAATTGTCAATCAACCCATATTATTACTTGCTGATGAACCGACGGGGGCGCTAGACTCGAAAACTACCCAAGAGGTGATGGCTATTTTCTCGGAATTGAATAACAGTGGCATTACTATCGTCATGGTAACTCATGAGGCTGATGTGGCGCGTCACTCTCAGCGCATTATTTGGTTTAAGGATGGTGAAGTGGTTTATCCTAATCTCGCACCGACGGATTTACATGAGGTGATTGGGTAGGGTGGGGATTTTTCAGTTATCAGTGAACAGTAATCAGTAAACAGTGAAAAGACAGTAGGAAACTGCTATTTAATACTGCTCACTTAAAACTCAAATCTGATAACTGATAACTGATAACTCCTTAGATTTCGGGGGCTTTGAGGGAATAAAGGGAGAAACTAGCGGTTTTTGCCTTTGCCTGTTGCACTAAACTGGGGACAGAATTACGCGCTAGGGCGGTTAATTTATTGGTAGTAGCATCGTAAATTGTCGTGGCTACTTTGGGATAGAGTCCAATGCCGATAATTGGCACTAATAGAGAAGCGATGATAAAGACTTCCCGGGGTTCCGCATCTACTAGGGCATGGTGTTCTTCTAATTCCTTATTTTCCGGCCCATAGAGAATTTCTCGCAACATGGACAAGAGATAAATCGGGGTGAGAATGACACCGATAGCCGCTAAAAAGACGATAATAACGCGGAAAGTGGGACTATAGGCATCACTGGTGGCAAAACCGATAAATACCATTAATTCCGCCACAAAACCGCTCATCCCGGGCAAAGCTAGGGAAGCGAGGGAACAGGTGGTCCACATGGCAAAAACTTTCTTCATTTTCTTGCCGACACCGCCCATCTCGTCTAACATCAGGGTATGGGTGCGATCGTAGGTACAACCGACCATAAAGAATAAACTCGCCCCAATCAGTCCGTGGGAAATCATCTGTAACATCGCCCCACTTGTACCAATATCGGTAAAGGAAGCCATGCCAATCAGCACAAATCCCATGTGAGAGATGGAAGAATAGGCAATTTTGCGCTTAAGATTGCGTTGGGCAAAGGAGGTTAAGGCGGCGTAGATAATATTAACTACCCCTAAAATCACCAAAACGGGGGCGAAAACGGCGTGAGCATCGGGTAACATCCCCATATTCATCCGTAAGAGCGCATAACCACCCATTTTAAGCAAAATTCCCGCTAGTAACATATGGGCGGGGGCAGTGGCTTCGCCGTGGGCATCCGGTAGCCAAGTATGGAGGGGGAAAATCGGCAGTTTTACCCCGTAGGCAATCAGAAAACCGGCGTAGAGGAATAATTGCAGTTTCAGGGGGAAATCCTTGCCAGCAATAGTCACCATGTCAAAGGAGACGGTATCGCCATAAAAAGCCATCGTCAGCGCCGCTACAAGGATGAAGAGAGAGCCTCCGGCGGTGTAAAGGATAAATTTGGTGGCCGCGTAGAGACGGCGTTTACCGCCCCAAATGGAGAGGATGAGATAGACGGGGACTAATTCTAATTCCCAGACGAGGAAGAACAGTAACAGATCCTGGACGGCAAACACCGCAATCTGTCCCCCGTACATCAACAGCATCAGGAAGTAGAATAGTTTCGGTTTAAAAGTCACCGGCCAAGCCGCTAAGATAGCCAGAGTGGTGATAAATCCCGTTAAGATAATCAGAGGCATGGAGAGGCCATCGGCTCCTAAGGACCATCTTAGGTCAATTTCGGGCAACCATTGGTAACTTTCCACTAATTGCAGATTGGGATTAGCGAAATCGTAACTGGTATAGAAAGCGTAGATAATTAGGGCAAAGTCGATTAATCCCACCGTCAGAGCAAACCATCTCACGGTTTTACCGTCTTTATCGGGAATTATGGGAACCAATAAAGCGGCGACGATGGGAAAAAGGATGATGGCAGTTAACCAAGGAAAGTTCGTTAGATTCATCGGCTGTTTTAATATTTATTTAATTGTCAGAATCGAGAAATTAAGCTAGGGCTTTTTGGCGGTTTTACCTGGGAAAACCGCTTTTTTTCTCTTGTTCTCGCGGTTACAGTTAACTGTACCTAAATCAATCTAGCAATTATTTTCCTGTCCTTGTCTATTAATATTGTTAAGTTTCAAGAGACTTCTGCCCTAATTAATTTTTGAGAGTTCAAAAATGGGAAAAATAGCGATGAAGTTGCAGAAAATCTCTAAATAAGTGGGTAGGTGTTAAAAATTGTCGGCTCCCCCCTTATTAAGGATAGGGTTGATTCATGAATCAACCCTACGATGAATCAACCCTACGATGAATCAACCCTACGATGAATCAACCCTAGTAGCAAGGGGGAAAGGGATAGTTCAGTTTAATCGGGCAAATCAAAGAGAACACCCGTCATATAACGCTCTGCCCATTCCCAACCAAAGGCTTTTTCTAGTACACGCCGAGTTTTATCGTTTTTTTGCTGTTGACTACAATAATCCCGTTGTCCCTGTAAATAAATGCGCGCTTCTTCCCCGGAAAGAGGCTGACTTGCCTTAGCACATTTGCAGTGAATTGTCAAGAAATCTGTTACTCTTTGTAAAAATTGTCGTTCCTCGGCGGCGGTTGCGGGACGAATAAACAGACAATATTGGGAGAAAATATGACCCCAAGAGGGCAAATCACGATCCTGGGCGAAATCGACCGCAGGTAAAGCCGCTAAAGCTTGATTATAGGCACTAGGGAGAGTTTTATCGCCACTGGTGGGAGAAAGATCCACAATAGCGGCACTGATTCCCGCTTTGCCGGAGACTATATCACATCCGAACATCGGCAGCGGATATTCTGGACGGGGGAACATGACACAGTGAAGGATATCCAAACTATTGCCCAGTTTAGCCAGTTCTAGGTGCATTTTGCGGAACTGGGGAGTTTGATAGCAGCGATTCTCGATAATTAATTTTTCCCCTTCTAAACGTCCCTCCACATAGCCTAAACCTTCCGGCAACTCAAAGGGCGACAAATCAAGATAATTTTCCCAGTGGGACAGAATTGCCGTGGCTAATTGTCCAATCAGGGGATGAAGTAACGGTAAAATTTCAGGCTTGGTAACGGCTATCATAGGTCAGTAATCAGTTATCAGTAATCAGTTATCAGTAATCAGCTTTTTTCTCCCTATCTCCCCTGCTCCCTTCTCCTGTCTCGGAGTCTCCTGTCTCCTGTCTCCTGACTCCTGACATCTAAAATCCACTTTACCCCATGGAGCGATCGAGATTAGAACTGGGAAACATAAAATTAACTTTTTGATCCTTCTGCCAATTTACCCTATGGTTAGCAGTGCCGCTCGTCCAAGACCTTCCTTAAAAACCCTCTGGCAAAAGATAGAATCTTCTCCCTTGCCGGAAACCGAGGAATCGATTATTTTAAGAATTCTGGTGCAAGCTTTAGTAATCGTGGGTATTATCGCCACCGATGTGGCTACCGATAGTTATACCAGTATTTGGGCTGTTCCTCTCAGTATTATCGGCGGAATCTGGAGTTGGCGACGCAGGAAAAAGCGCAATATTGGGGCAAAATTTTGTATAGCCATCGGAATGTTGGTAGTGTTGGCGCTATTCTTGGGTGATATCGTTGCGATGCAGGATAGTCGCATTGCCTTAACACAATTATTAATTCAATTACAAATTCTCCATAGTTTTGACCTGCCCCGACGCAAAGATTTAGGGTATTCTATGGTAATCGGTTTAATTCTCTTGGGAGTCGCCGGGACAATCTCCCAAACCCTCGCTTTTGCGCCTTGGTTAATCCTCTTTCTGCTTTTATCCCTACCTACCCTAGTTTTAGACTATCGTTCTCGTTTAGGTTTAGATAATCTCAATCAGAGTCTCCCTTTCTTCTCAAGGAAATCCCCGCGTCTAGCCACAAAAAAATTAGTTTCCCCGCAAAATTCCCCCCTTTCTCCCAAACGTTTTGGGATTTTCTTTCTGACAATTCTCCTCTTGGGATTGACAATTTTTGCCCTGATGCCGCGTTTTCCGGGTTATCAAATTCAATCTTTTCCCGTCAATAGTCCAGGAGGTATGGAAAATCAGGATTTTGAACAGGGAGACCGACAAATCGTTAACCCCGGCTATGTGCGCGAGGGTGAAACGGGGAATGGTGGCGTAAATGGCGGTAATAGTCCCACTACGGGGTCAGGACAGCTAGATTCTACCTTTTATTACGGTTTTAACCCCCAAATCAACCAAAATTTGCGGGGAAGTATGACTCCAGAAATAGTCATGCGGGTACGTTCTCAAGCCCCCGGATTCTGGCGGTCCATGGCCTTTGATCGCTATACTGGTCAAGGGTGGCAAATCTCGCGAGATCAAGAAGTAGAGGATTTAAATCGCAGTAGTTGGTCCTATCGCTTTTTTGTGCCGCTACCTGCAACCCAGGCAAAAACCCATCAGGTAGTCCAAACTTACAGCATTGTCTCCAGTTTACCGAATATTATCCCCGCTCTTACTTCGCCTCAGTTTCTCTTTTTTCCTACCCGACAGGTATCTTTAGACCGAGAAAATAGCTTAAGGTCGCCGGGGGGGTTAGCGGAAGGGCTAACTTATACTGTAATCTCACAAGTGCCGGAACGCAATCGCAGCCAACTGCGATCGGCCCCAGAAACTTACCCGAAGGCTATTCTCAAGTATTATTTACAAATTCCTGCCGAAATTGCCCCGAAAGTCCGCCGAAAAACCGAGGAATTGCTGGCAAAATCTCCCACACCGTTAACCTCTCCCTACGAGAAGGCCCTATATTTGGCCCAAGCATTAAAGCAAAACTATGAATTAAAAACCGATTTGCCCTTTTTAGCCGAAAATGAGGATTTAGTCTCGGCCTTTTTGTTTCGTTTTCAGGGGGGTTACGCCGATCATTTTTCCACCGTGTTAACGATTATGTTACGCTCGATCGGTATTCCTGCCCGATTAGCCACCGGTTTTGCTCCTGGCCAGTTTAATCCTTTCACTGGCTTTTATGTTGTCCAAAATACGGACGCTTACGCCATCACAGAGGTGTTTTTTCCAGGTTACGGTTGGTACACTTTCGATCCTATCCCGGGCCACGAATTAATTCCCCCATCCTTTGAGGAAGTGGAACCTTTTAGCGTCCTCAAGCAATTTTGGCAATGGGTAGCCGGATGGTTGCCCTCTCCAGTAACGGGTTTTCTCGGTCTGATTTGGGAAAATGTTATCGTTACTATCGGTAAGTTATTGGCATGGTTATGGCGCTTTATTTCCAGCAGTCTTTTAGGGGGAATTCTCGGCGGTTTAGTGGGGGTCGTCTTCGCTTACGCTGGTTGGTTAGGATGGGGACAGTTCCATCGTTGGCGTCGGGGTCGCAAGTTGGCAAAACTACCACCAATCGAGCGTTTATACCAGCAAATGTTAGGAATCTTAACAGAAGCCGGTTATGGTAAACATCCCGCTCAAACCCCTTTAGAATACGCCGCCGCCGCCCGCATTGTCCAACCGCCCCCGGTGGCGAATATTATCGAGGAAATTGCTCGCGCCTACGTTGATTGGCGTTACGGCGGGAAATCGGCTAATATCGAGAGTTTACGCCAACGTTTTCGAGAATTTGTCAAGTTGGTGAAAAAGTGAGCTTGAGCCTATAGTTAGGGTTTGCGGCAAAAAGTTTTTCAGCAAATCCTAAATAATTAGTCTTTAATAACAGAAAACGGGTTTCTTTAAGAAACCCGTTTTCTAGACAAACCTGACTCCAATAGCAAATTAGGTTACACTTCATCTTGATGAGAAAGGCTATAAACAAGACTATGTTAAGAAATGTAACCAAGGCCGAAACCCTTACTGTTGCCTTGTCTGCACAGTTAACTTTACTTTTGTCCGACTACCGATAATTCTCAGCCAGCAATTTATAAGCAGATCAATGTCATCTTGTCAAGTATTTGAACAATCAATTCAGATTAAAGCTAGTGCCACGACGGTAGAGCGTTGTATCACGGATTTAGAGTTAATGCGTCGTTGGTTGAATCCGGTGTTAGTTTGTGAACCTATCGGGGATTGGAAGACCGATATCGGTGGGAGAAGTCGTTTTTTGATTCAAATTCCCCTAATTCAGCCAACGCTGAAAAGTACGGTGATTGAGAGGGAACCGGGGTTAATTGTCTGGCAATTTGAAGGCTTTTTTCGCGGATGCGATCGCTGGGAATGTCAACCCAATGATGGCGGCACTTGTCTAATCAATCGTTTTGAGTTTGCGATTCCCAATCCGGTTGTGGGGTGGGGATTCCAGCAATTCGCCGCCAAATGGACTAAAAAGGATATGGAAGCGCAATTAAGACGCTTAAAACGAGTAGCCGAGGAAATTTATCTACTTTCAGCAACAAGTTAAGCTGATGGGGTGGTAAGCGGGGGGTTTTGGGGATGGGAGAATACCCTCACCCCCAACAGCTAACCCCTGATCCCTAATCGATCGAGATCGACTGGGGACCGTTGCCGTTATCCTGATTATTGTCGTTAAAACTGACTAATCCCTGCTGTTCTAACCATTTTTTGAGGGGATCGTCCGAAAGTTTCAAGCGCAGTAATCCAGAGGCAAAACCACCGAAAAAAGCGATCGGTTGTTGAATCAGTTCTTTAACAACGGGTTGTAATTCATCGAGAAACATCTTATTCTATCTCCTGATATTGTCACACCTATCAATGTTAAGTTAATTGAAGTGATTCTGTGAGACTAGCATGACTGAAACTTCCGACACGGTGAAAAAATCTTTCCGGCTAACCCCGTTTATTTTCCTGGGAATACTGCTCATCTGGCTAGGAATTAGGTTAATTGCTCCCGATAGCGTCAGTTTATTCGCCGGTACTCGTCCCGATTATTTGGGAGTCAGGGAGGGTAAACTGGCTCCTTGTCCAGTCACTCCTAATTGTGTTAGTAGTCAGAGTCAGGATCCAGCTCATTCGATCGAACCCCTTAGTTATCAGGGTAGCGGTGAAAAAGCGATCGAGCAATTAGCTAAAATTATCGCCTCCCAACCGAGAACTAAAATTATTAGCCAAGATAGTAACTATCTCTACGCCGAATTTAGCAGTCAATGGATGGGATTTGTCGATGATCTGGAATTTTCTCTCAATCCTAGCAAAAATGCGATCGATGTTCGCTCGGCCTCCCGGTTAGGAGAATCGGATTTAAATGTCAATCGAGAACGAGTGGAAACCCTGAGAAAACTCTTTTCAGTGATCAGTAATCAGTAAACAGTGAACAGTGAACTGACTCGGAGAATACGATAAGAAAAATTATGTTTCGTCCCCAACCGATACCAGCAAAAGCAGGACAGGAATCCGTCTGGGATTATCCTCGTCCCCCGCGCCTAGAATTATCGCCTAAACACCTAAAAATTATCTTTAATGGGGTGATAATTGCCGATACTAAAAGCAGTTATCGAGTTCTAGAAACCAGTCATCCTCCAGTTTATTATCTACCGCCCCAAGATATTAAAATGGAATACCTGCAAGCCACAGCAGAAAAGTCTTTTTGTGAGTGGAAAGGTCTAGCGGGATATTACAATATCACCGTTGGCGACCAACAGGCAATTAACGCCGCTTGGTATTATCCGGACCCGACACCAGAGTTTCAGGCAATTAAGAATTATCTGGCTTTTTATCCTGCCAAAATGAGCGCTTGTTATGCCGACGGGGAATTAGTACAACCGCAACCGGGCAACTTTTACGGGGGATGGATAACCTCCGATGTAGTTGGTCCGTTTAAAGGCGTTCCCAATAGTTGGGGCTGGTAATCACGTTAAGTAGGTAGTCGTGCAAAATTAACTTCTTGGTTAGGAAAGGCAAAAGGCAGCTTTTTTCTCCCCACTTCCCCATCTCCCCCTTAACTCCTAGTTTCTACTTTTTACGAGAAATTATGACTATATCCCAACCCGATCTAGAACCCACTTGGATGACGATTATTCGCCTCTTGCGCTGGGATAAACCCGCAGGTAGGTTAATTTTGATGGTTCCCGCTTTATGGGCGGTATTTTTGGCGGCAGACGGGGTGCCACCGCTACCCTTGATCGGGGTGATCGTTTTGGGAACTTTGGCCACTAGCGCCGCCGGTTGTGTGGTTAACGATCTTTGGGATCGCGATATCGATCCACAAGTCGATCGCACTCGTAACCGTCCTTTAGCGGCCAGAGCTTTATCGATCAAGGTTGGTTTGATTATCGCTCTGATTGCTTTCTTTTGCGCCGCAATTTTAGCTTTATATCTGAATTTCCTGAGTTTTTGCCTATGTGTGGCCGCCGTTCCCTTGATTATCTGCTATCCCCTCGCCAAGCGTTTTTTTCCTGTACCCCAATTGGTTCTTTCTCTCGCTTGGGGTTTTGCGGTTTTAATCTGTTGGAGTGCCGTCACCGGGTCGTTAAATAGCAATACATTTATATTATGGGGAGCGGTGATTTTTTGGACATTGGCATTTGATACTATTTATGCTCTGTCCGATCGAGAGGATGATCTCAAGGTTGGTATTAACTCTAGTGCCATATTTTTCGGCAAATACGCCCCGGAAGCCGTGGTGGTCTTTTTTGCCCTAACAGTGGGTTTATTGGCTTGGGAGGGGCAAAAAATGCAGTTATCAGCCTTTTTTTGGCTAGGGTTGGGTCTAGCGGCGATCGCTTGGTTGCGTCAATACTGGTTGTTACGTCAATCGGATTTACCTAAACCAGTTTATGGTCAAATGTTCGGTCAAAATGTTTGGGTCGGTTTTATTTTATTAGCGGCTATGATTGCGGGGAGTGATTTTTAAATAAGTAAATCGAGTAATTTTTGACTCTTTCGGTCTTCCCAAGCGTTTTTTAAGCTCGATCACTATAAAATCAAGTTAGTAAATTACCGCCCCTTAACTAATGTCTAACTCGAAATCCGATAACGTTTGGAATCACAAACCCCGTTGGTGTCAACCTTGGTCGATTTTGTTGACAGGAATTACCCTGATTGCCGGCTGTTGGTTTTTAACCCAGCGTCTCTGGTTAACTCTACTCCTATCTATTCCCATACTCCTCTGGTGGTTTGTCTTCCTAATTCTTTATCCGCGGACGCTGCAGCAACAGTTAAACACAGAAAGAATCGGGGAAAGCATTGATTAAAACAGGAAAGACAGGACAGGGATTTTTATCCTGTAATTGACTACTTTCATCCCCGCGAAAAGTGTTCCAACGGAAGGGAGCTTTTTTTTCACTCGACATCCATAAAAGTCTTTTTGCTCGCGTCATCGCTACATACAAAAGTCGGTATTCTTCAGCTTTTTTAAGTTGTCCAGCTTCTAACCAAGCGCTTAGAGGTGGGGGAATAATTGGTATGCTGTCGGGGTTTAAATAGCGTTGATGAACCGCTGCTCGAATTTGCGCTCGTGCCACTTCTGCGAGGGTAAAATCTGCCAAAAATTTCGCCCCATTGGGTATCCAAGGTTTGCCTGGGATAATATCTTCGTGAAGAAAGGGAATAAAAACATAATCCCAGTCTAAACCCTTGGCTTTGTGCATAGTAATAATCGTCAGTTGTTCAGGACGAGTATAACAATCATCGTTATCTTCTTCCACTCCTTCAAAGCGCTCAGAGGCGATAATTTCATTAAGGGTGTTAATTGTATTTTTTAGAGAACTATTACCAGCAGTTTCCTGATAAATACGGGCGGTTAATTTTTGCAAAGTGGCTAATTCTGAACTGGAATATTGGAGAGTCATAGCGAAAAAAGACAGGAGTTGATAATGGGGTAATTCTAATCTAGCTTTTAGTAAACTGCAGCAATAACGACGGGCGATTTTTTCGTTAGATTTCAGTTCGGGATCGAGGGGAGTGGGATAAAGAAATTGTTCGGGATAGGTAACTAAAGGATTTAAGTCTTGGGCAGTAATTAAACCCCTAAATTGTAGCACTTCTAAAGCCGCTTTGAGATAATCAGGAGAGTGGGGACGTTCGACAAAAGCTAATAGTTTCAGCATTTCGGCGGGAATTTGGGAAAAGCGATCGATCTCGTTAGCTTCAAAAATTCTGATTTGATAACTTTTGTAAAAATGGGCAAATTTTTGAGCAAAAAAGTGTCCTTGTCGATTTTCTCTAACGAGGATAGCCGCATTATGTTGAGGGTTTTCTTGGAGTAATTTAACTAGACGTTTTTCAATTAATTCTACTGTTTGATAAATGTCATCGGGTTGATAAATTTCTAATCCTTTTCCCTCCTTAACTGGATTAGGTTGGGGATCTTCAGCACCGACGGGAAGAATCGCTTGAACTCGAAAAGGAGCCTCGGTAACTTTATGATTATCTTTTCCCTGTTTCCAATCTCGATCGACCCATTGTAACACTAAATTAGCAGCTTCAATAATTTTAGTATTGCTGCGACCTGCTTGGTTCATAGTCGATAAATTGCCTTCGCTTTGACAACTTTCACAAAACCAATTAAAGTAAACAGGATCGGCGGGGGTAAAGGTAGAATTAATGGCTTGATTGGGATCGCCGACGCGAATTAAATTAGGTATTTCCTCGTCATTATTTTTTGCTAAAATAGTAATTAGTTTTTCTTGGAGAGGACTAGAATCCTGTGCCTCATCTTCAAAGACTCCAAAGACAGATTTTTGCCATTGTCGGCGAATTTTGTCTTCCTCTAATACCCGCAAGGCTCCTAAAATCATGTCATCATAATCTATATAGTTTTTCTGACGCATCAGGATTTCATACTGTTGGTACAAACCACTAGCAATAGCGAGAATTTGATAATTATCGTCGGTATAGTGGCTTAATTCCCAGACTTGCTGCGGTGATAATCCAGAACTTTTTAGCTCATGAATGGCCGTATAGGCAAGACTAGGTAAAATTTCGGTTCTCAGCACCGATTGACGGCGTAATCTTTCGGTTTCTTCCCCATCAAATTCCACTCCTTCTAATAACTTTTGATAACGAATTGGGTCGGCAATTAGCCATTTTTCCACCGAGTTTCTAATAATTCTGTGGCTAGGAGTCGGAATAACTAAGGTAGAAGATTCGAGGTCTAATCCCGATAATTCCGGGTAACGACGGGCCAATTGTAGGGCCAGTCCGTGCAGAGTTTGGACGCTGAACCCTTGGGCTGAAAGTTGTAAATCTTGCAAGCGTTGTTTAATTTTAGCTTTAATACTAGCGGCAGCGGAGCGCGTGTAGGTGACAATAATTAACTGTTTTTTAGCATGAAGTTGCTCACGAGCAATAACCATGGCGGCAGCTACGGCCAAACTGTGGGATTTTCCCGCCCCCGGCACCGCAGAAATGGCCATTTTTCCCCCTTGCCAATCGGCTAATTCCTGTTGTCCCGCGCGCAGTTGTTGCCGGAGACTGACCAGTAAATTTTCTCGATTAATTACTTTAGTTTCGCTCATTATTCTACGCCAATTTGATTTGTAGTTTAATCGTATTACTAATTATAGTTTCTTCTTAAACCAATTGCTGTAAAAGTTAGCTAGAGATAACTAGAATGGGGAGATGGGGTTTTTCAGTGAACAGTAAACAGTAAGCAGTAATCAGTGAAAAGAAAGTAGCGAAGTTTTCCCCTAACACTGTCCACTTAAAACTGTAATCTGATAACTGATAACTGATCACTGATAACTGATATGTAGCCAATTTTGTTGTACTTCTACCCGAATTTTGCCCGTTAGGGAGGAAGTGGCATCGCGATTAACACCAGTAATGAGATTAACCACTGACTCAACTTCGGCAAAATTAGGCGATGAGGGTAAATATTGAGCTAAAAATAAACGAATCACCCGTCTTTGTATCGCTAGAGGTAGAATTTGTAAAGGGGAGCGATCGAGTCTTTGTTGATCTAGATCGATAACCTGACGAAAAATATCCCGGGCAATACTATCTAAATAATCGCTTTCTGCTTCCAAAATTTCGGCAGTTTGGGCGAGATGTTTTTCGATTTGGGGATTTAAATTAGTTTGCAGGTAGGGTAATAATTCCAGACGGATGCGATTGCGAGCATAGCGTAAATTCTCATTAGCTCGATCATACCAGATCGGTAATTCTCGACTTTGACAAAAAGCGAAAGTTTCCCCGCGAGTGACATTTAAGAGGGGACGGACTAAAAAAATATCTGGGGTTAAACTTGTCAACCAAGTTAAGGCAGAAAGTCCATCACTACCCGCCCCGCGCGTGAGATTATAAAGAAAAGTTTCCGCTCGATCGCTCCTCGTGTGTGCCGTGAGAAGATAATTAAAACCCTGTTCTTGGGCGATTGTTTGTAAAGCTTGATAACGCCATTGTCGGGCCTTGGCTTCCGTTTCCGCCATGGGGGGTGCGGTGGTAATATAAACAGGTAATTGCCAAATTTCGGCGATTTCCCGCACATGAGTGACTAATCCTCGGTCGGAGGACCAACGGTGATCACAATGAGCGATCGCTAGTTGCCAACCCCAACGAGGGCGCAAATCCAGCAATAATTGCCCTAAACAGAGGGAATCCTGACCTGCCGACAATGCCACTAACAGAGACGCATTTTTAGGTAGTAATTGTCCCTTTTTCACCGTGGTTTCCAGACGAGTATGGAGAGGTGTCCAAAAATTAGCCAAAATTTTTAGATTTATTTACTTGACAAGGGTGTGGGAAGTATTTTCAGTGAACTGATAACTGATAACTGATAACTGATAACTGATAACTGATTTAACCTTGCCAATTAACCCAATCTTGGGGTTTTAGGAAGACATCATAGAGTTTTGCTTCTGGGGTGTTTGGTGCAGGTTGATAACAGTATTCCCAACGGACTAAAGGAGGTAAAGACATCAAAATCGACTCGGTACGACCGTTAGTTTGCAACCCAAAAATTGTGCCACGATCATAAACTAAATTAAATTCTACATAACGACCGCGACGATAGAGTTGAAACTGACGTTCTCTGTCACCGTATTCCGTCGAGTGCCGTTTCTGGACAATGGGAACGTAAGCGGGTAGAAAAGCTCGGCCACAGTCATTAATGAAACTAAAAATTTCTTCCCAGTTGCGGGGTTGTTGGGGAGATAATTTTTCTGAATAGATAGCGGCATCACTTTCGGCAAAAGGACCACGATAGAGAGGGTCTAAACCGTCTTGGTAATCAAAGAAAATCCCGCCGATGCCTCTGGCTTCCTGACGATGATTGAGATAAAAATATTCATCACACCAGCGTTTAAAAACGGGATAATATTCGGGATGATGTTGGTCGCAAACCTGTTTAAAAGTGCGGTGAAAATGACTAGCATCTTCTTCAAAAGCATAGTAGGGAGTTAAATCAGCGCCACCGCCAAACCACCAAACCGGACCTGCTTCAAAATAGCGATAATTGAGGTGAACCGTGGGAATATAAGGATTGTGAGGATGTAAGACCATCGAGGTTCCCGTGGCATAAAATTGATGACCGGCAGCCTCGGGCCGTTGTTTGGCAATGCTAGGAGGTAATTCTTTCCCCCAAACTTCCGAAAAATTCACCCCTGCTTGTTCAAAAATTGCCCCTTCCCGCAAAACTCGCGAACGTCCGCCGCCACCTTCGGGCCGTTGCCAACTATCTTCGCTAAATTTTGCTTGTCCATCCACTTCTTCTAATCCCTGACAAATTTCATCCTGTAGGGATTTCATAAATTCACTGACGCGGCTACGGCTGTCACTGGCGGGCAAATTGGCAAGGGTGGGGGTTGTGGTGAATGCAGTCATACTCAAGGATCAAAGTTGATAACTCAGTGATTATATTACTACTAGGTGATGAAACGGCCGCTCTTCGATACTTAACTTAACATTTAGATGGGTTGGGGGTGGGGAAGTGGGGAAGTGAGGGAGTGGGGAAGCGGGGAAGTGGGGAGAATAAATAAAAATAATCTCCTGACGACCGGCTCCTGAATTTCGCCCGAATTAGTCTCAATCAGGTTTTTTTAAGAGTTCTGCCCCGCAGTTTTTACAAAAATTGGCATCTATATCGTGACGGGGGAAACCACAATCTGGACAAGGATAATCAATTTGAGTGCCAGATTTTAATAGTTGTTTAGTCAGATCGCTAATTTGCAAGGGAATTAACAAAACTCCCGTTAAAATCATTAAAACTGTCACCATTTTGCCCCCATCAGAAAGGGGAGTCACATCCCCAAATCCCACGGTAGTCATAGTCACAACGGCGAAGTAAAAAGCATCAAAAAATGTCCGATAGACTTGAGGATTAATCGGGTGTTCGATCTGATAAATTAAACCAGCATAGACAAAAATAATCGAGAATAGAGTTAGTAATATGCGAGTAAATACTATCTGATCGGAAGTTTTAATCCGAAAAATAGAAAGATCGGAACCAAAAAAACGAATCACTCGCAAAATTCTAAACCAGCGAAAAATTCTAAAAAATCTAATATCAAAAAAACCAAAAAATAGGGGCAGAATTGATAATAAATCTAGGATGGAAAAAATATTAAAAATAAAGCCTAGTTTTGATTCCGCACACCAAAACCGAATTAAATACTCTAGAGAAAATAAGCTTAAAATTCCCCAATCAAGCTGACGTAACCACATTTGCCAAGTGGCGGATAAGGGATAGGTTTGAGCCACATAAATCCCCAAAGATAGTAAAATTAATGCCAAGATAAGAAGATTTACCGTCAGTCCGATCGCCGTGGTGACATCCTCTAAATAAAAAGCTATTTTGGCACGAAAAGGGAGCATAAATTCAGCTATCAGTAAACAGTAACCAGTAATCAGTGAACTGATAACTGATAACTGATTAAGGTAATTCCACCGAAGTTGGTTTAGCAATATGAGGTAAACCCCAACCTAATTTTTCCCGGAGGATGCGGAAGAATTCCGTCGATTGCAGGCGAATAAAATGAACATTGTAGGGGGATTTCTGCACATTAATTCGATCTTCTGGCAAGATATAAGAACCGCCATTACCGTCCACTACCATCACCATCCGATTAGCAGTTGCTGGGAAAATATTTACAGTTTCCTTGTCAGAAAATACCAAGGACCTGGAAGCTAAAGAATGGGGACAAATGGGAGCTAATTGTAATACCGGCACATCGGGAGTTATTACTGGGCCACCGGCACTGAGAGCATAGGCAGTAGAACCGGTAGGAGTGGAGAGAATCACCCCATCGGCAGCGATATCGACGGGCGCGTGTTCACCAATTTGAATCTCAAAATGACACATACTGGTGAGGGGTTCGCGGTGGACGACCACCTCATTGAGAGAAAGTGCCTCCCAGAGGAGGGTATCTTCGCGAAATAGTCGCACTGTGATCATCGAGCGATTTTCGATGGTGTAATTACCCTCTAGAACCAGTTCTAAGGCGGGTTCAAGCTGATTTAGGTAAATTTCGGTCAAAAAGCCCATGTGTCCCGTATTGACCGTTAACAGGGGCAAATTGAGGGTGGCCAACTGCCGGGCCGCCGATAGGACTGTACCATCGCCCCCCAACACGATCGCAAAACTTAAATCTTGCTCGAAGTGGGGGGGGACTAACTGATCGATCGGGGTAAAACAAACCGGACGAGAGGGTTTAGAATGGCCTAGCAGGCCACCGCTGCCAGTAGCCATAAACACCTGGCAACCTAGGGAAAGTAGCTGATCTTGTATCTGATGGGCTGTTTTACAAGCGATAGGCTTAATATCGTTGTAAATAATGCCGATTTTGGGCATTGACAAATTTTCCTACTGCTGAATCACGCTTTCTTTTTGAAAGGAGTTTTCTTCTTCTTCTGAGCTTTTTGTTTCTCGAAGTCGATTTCCTTGAGCTTCTTGAGAATGCGGCTAAAGTATTCTTGTAAATAGGATTCTAAAGTAGTTGTTTGACTCGGATCAAGGCCAAATACTTGATAAACTTCTTTCATTGGAGCATCAAGAGCTTGACCACTAGCGAGAACTTCCGCAAAAGCTAGTCGGTCGGATATATTATAGGTCCATTGGAAACAATGGCTTATTCCCCGCATAAAACGCAGTAATCCCATGGGTAAACGCCAAATTTTCCCCTCTTTACCCGATAAGCGTTCGCAAACTTCGATAATTTCTTCAGCTTTCCAAGCTTTGCTGCCCACCACGGGATAGGATTGACCGACGGTTTCGGGGACTTCTAGGGCGCGAACGGCGAATTTAGCGATATCTTGGGTGTCCATGTAGGCGATTGCCGTACTTTCCCCCGTGATCCAGACCGTTTGATTATCTAACATCGGGATGGCGTATTGACCGATTAAACCCTGCATAAAGCCACAGGGACGCAGAATTGTATATTTTAAACCCGATTCTGCTAGAAATTTCTCCGTACAGCGTTTTATCTCCATTAAAGGCACGTTGGGATATTTTTCGGCATTGAGAATCGAGAAGAAAATAAAGCGATCGACTCCCGCAGTTTTGGCCGCTTGAATCAGATTAACTTTACCATCCCAATCCACCTGTTTAATGCTGGCTGAGTCCGTCGCCCGGGCAGTAGCGGCATCGATCACCGCGTCCATTCCCTCTAAAGCGGCAATAATGGTACTCTTATCCCGTAGGGTTCCCCCGACTAATTCTGCGCCCCATTCCTTCAAAAAAGCCGCTTTTCTCTGACTGCGTACCAAACAACGCACTTGATGTCCCTGATCGATGGCATGACGCACGATCTGTCGCCCTAGGGTTCCTGTCGCACCGACAACTAATACTTTCATCTATAATTAATTTTTTGTTACATTTGTTAACACTTCTCTAAGATACTATCAAAAAAGTGGATCATTGGGGATAGAAAAATTCTAAGATTCCCCGATCCCCGTCCAGTTCTACCATTGTTCCCACCGGTAAAGCGGCATTATCGCCATCATGACCGAAAGGTAACTCAGCAATAACCGCAATACCCAAATCGCCCAAACGCTCTTTTAAGACTTCCTCTACGGTTTGACTATCACTACCGGAGGCCGCCAGACAACGGCTAAAACGACCGAGAGCAATGCCTTTAATTTGGGAGAAAATGCCCAGCATTCGCCACTGAGTTAACATTCGATCGATCCGGTAGGGGGCCTCGGTTACGTCCTCTAGGGCTAAAATTACCCCCTCTAGGGTGGGTTGAACCGAGGTTCCGAGGAGGTGGGTAGCTACGGTTAAATTAGCTGGTAATAAGCGTCCCCGCACTTTGCCCCCACCCCAACCTTGACCGACAAGAGGGGCTAAAGGACGACCTTCCAGAAGAGAAAAGAGGCGATCAATTGATTGGGGACTTTCTTGGGCTAAGGTGGTTAAAACTGCCCCGTGAACGCTACAAATGCCCTGTTTCGCTAAACTCCATAAAATCCCCGTCACGTCGGAAAAACCGATTAACCATTTCGGGTTAGTTTTTGCCCATGTCCAATTTTCTAAGAGGCGAGCGCTACCGTAACCCCCCCTAGCGCAGAGAATTGCTTGACAATCGGCATCTTGCCATGCTTGGGCTAAAGCTTGACGACGTTGCTCGTCGCTACCAGCGAGATAACCGCGACGATTCGACCAATTCTCGCTAAATTCCACTTGATAACCCCTCGATCGCCAGATTTCTACGCCTTTTTCTAGGGCGGCTAATTCCTTGACGGCGCCACTGGTGGCCACCAGAGAAACTTTAGCGCCAGGTTGCAGAAACGATGGGATGATCATAGGTTAATTCTCTTTTGTTGGCGGATTAAGCTGAAATTACAGGTAATTTTGTGACAGCATGAAAACTGACAGCATATTTTATCGAATGTTTCTCGATTTTCCCGATTCGTTCTTTGAATTAATCGCTCAACCCGATGTTATTGTTAGCAATTATCGATTTACTTCCCAAGAAGTCAAACAACTAGCTTTCCGATTAGATGGTTTATTTTTGCCGCTCGATAATCTAGAAAATTCCCCCTTTTATCTGGTAGAAGTGCAGTTTCAAAAGGATGAAGACCTATATTATCGATTATTTTCAGAACTTTTCTTGTATCTTAGACAGTATAAACCTTTGTCACCGTGGCAGATAGTTGTTATTTATCCTAGTCGAGAAATTGAGCGAGAACATCCCCAGCAATTTGCCGACTTGTTATCCTTGGACAGGATTAAAAGAATCTATCTGGATGAATTGGCAAATGACGAGACTCCTTCCTTAGCGATCGCTCTGATCAAATTGGTCACTGAAAGTGAGAGTCAAGCTGTTAATTCTGCTAAGATTTTAATTAAACAGGCTCAAAGAGAAGTGAGCGATCGCTTAGTGCAGAAAAATGTCGTTGATTTAATCGAAACGATAATCATTTATAAATTACCCCAAAAAAGTCGAGAGGAAATTGAAGCTATGTTGGAACTACAAGACTTAAAACAAACTCGTTTCTATCAAGAAGCTTTTGGAGATGGAATTGAACAGGGAATAAACTTGCAAAAATTGAAAACAATTCCTCTACTGCAAGACCTCGGTTTAACCCCGCAACAAATCTCGGAACGCTTAGAATTAACTCTGGAAACAGTGCTTAACTATTTGGCACAACAGCAACAATAATTAAACCTGTTTCAAAAGTCTATAAAAACAGCAGTTGTTAAGTAGTGGACAAATGGATAGTAGCGAATCAGTGACCTTTAACCTATCAGGGATAACTCGATGAATAACGACTTATTGACTTTTCTCTTTTGTGTTGCCCTTCTTATTCTCTATCTATTTTTTTCAGCTTTAACCGAGATGGGAACAAAATGGCCTTGGACAAAAAAATAAGAGAAATACTTAGGGTTTGCTGAAAAAGTTTTTCCTGGGGGCAGGGTGTGGCCCCCCCAACCCCCCCGACATCGGGGGGGGAGGTGGGGTGTGGGGTTTTACCGGTTTTGAGGTGGCCAATTACCTAATTTTCAGGGAAAAAGTCCCGGAATTTTCCCCCTGATCACTCCCATGCCGGGTACTTTTTGATTGACAAAAAGTCTAAAAGTCTTACCCAACAAGGTTTTTAGATTTATTCAGCAAACCCTACTTATAGATGTAAATAAACATAAAATCGGGTCAGGGACTCGGTCATTGGAAAAATTCTAGAGATTTGCTATCTAAACAATTAACTCTATTGCTCTACTGATAAAATATGAAACTAATTGCTGATATTTCTCCCAGTTTGGATTTATTCTTGTTGCTTTTTTTCTGGCATTGTCTCATCGGTGGCATTGCTACAGTCATCGCTATCAATAAAGGCTATCCAAGATTAAATTGGCTAATCTTCGGACTTCTGGGAGGAACCTTTACCTTTTTTATCGCCCTCTTTCTAGAAAAAAAGTCCAAAATTTAAGGGATGGTATTGCTTGATTATCCTTTAATAGTTCCCATCAACACCTCTAAATCTTCTGCGTCTAACTCCTCTGGGATACCATTACGAATTAATTCCGAAAAATCCTCATTAGGAACCATAAAACATAGTGCATAAAGTCTTCCGTCCCCCACATTTCTAATCTCGTGAATACCCGTGGGACGGACTAATAAACTATCCCCCGGCCCCAGGGGAATCGGTTTACCATCACAGATAGCCATTCCTTCCCCTTTGAGGATAAAAAACATTTCTACGGCAAAATGATGACGATGGGTAGGGGTGCGACCGTGGGGATCGAAAATTTCCACACAAACGGTCAAGGAATCCCCCGCTACGGTAGAATCGAAGACGATCGCTAAACGATTCGTATCCCCAGCACTAATGCGAAAAACTTGATAATCCCGGGGAGATCGAATCACGGGTAACATACAATGATCGCTAGTTAGTTGGCTATTCATCGCTGATTTCGATCGAAGTGTGGATGATTCTAAGACTAGCAAAAATTTTCAACTTCGCTCGATTGCGTCCACCACTTTACTCACATCTACGATCGCAGCCACATCATGGACGCGCAGGATATCGGCCCCCTTAGCGATCGCTAAAGCACAGGCCGCCGCCGTTCCGAAAACTCGTTCTTTTGGGTCATCTTTGCCTGTAATCTCGCCGATAAAGCGTTTTCTCGACAATCCAATTAAAATAGGTAAACCTAAATCCCGAAATTGCCCTAATTCTCGCAATAACTCAAGATTTTGTCGTCCAGTTTTGGCAAAACCAATCCCCGGATCGATGATAATATTTTCCCTAGCAATGCCCCACTGTAAAGCTTCCTTAACGCGATTCTGTAAAAATTCTTTAATTTCCTTGACTAAATCATCATAATGTGTTAGGGATTGCATCGTTTGCGGATTGCCCCGCAGGTGCATGAGGATGATGGGAACGGCCAATTTAGCCACCGTGGGCAATAATAGGCGATCGAAGGTTCCCCCAGAAATATCATTGATCAAATCGGCCCCGGCGGCGATACCTTGGGCTGCCACGATCGCCCGGGTAGTATCGAGAGAGATAGGAATAGAACTTTGTTGTCGAATAGCGGTGATTACGGGGATAACTCGCGATAATTCTGCTTCTAGGCTAATTTCTTCGGCTCCCGGACGGCTGGATTGACCACCGATATCGATTATATCAGCCCCGGCCTCGATCATTTTCATCGCCTGTAGCAGGGCATTTTCAACATTGTCAAATTCTCCCCCATCACTAAAACTATCGGGAGTAACGTTTAAAACACCCATGATATAGGTGCGTTTTCCCCAAGCAAAAATATGTTCACGAATTGCCGTTAAATTAGACATAATACTAAATCCGTTGAGTATAGGCTACATATCAGGAGAGGCACTCATGCACTCATGCAAAAGGGAGAATAAATAAAAATAATCTCCTGACTCCTGAATACTGGCTCCTGACTCCTAACTCCTGAATACTGAATACTGATGGTCATAGTTAATTTTTAGGTAGGGAAGAATCTTTTAATTCAAAATAAGCTTGTACTTCTTCTTTCCAGAGTTGATATTTTTCTTGAATTAGTTGATATTGACTGGCAAAATCGAGGGGCAAATCAACGAGATTGCTATCGATATCGGATTGCACTAATTCCCGTTCGATCAGGGTTTCTCGGATAAATTTTAAACATTCTTGTCTCAAAGTTTCCGCTTGATCAATAATTAGCTGGACTTGATTAATTGCTCGATCATATAATGGGGTTTGTGAATGAAAAATTTCGGAAGATGCGGCCAGATTTCGCAGTCTATGTAATTGATTTTTCTTTTCTACTAAACTGGCAATTTTGGGGTTAATTTCAAAAAGTAAGGTTTTCACCAGAGGAGCCAAGCGGCGAGTATTAGTATAATCGTAGTTATTAAGGTCTGATTTAATCAAGTGTACCTGTTGTAAATCGACGGTAATATCGTGGAATTGTATCTCGGTTTCGGTGATGGTGGGATGAATCGTTTTAACTTTCCAAGTAGTAATAGAAGTCAACTGCTGGCGATCACTATTAACCATTTGCTGCTCCATTTTCAGCACATCGAGGGGAATGCTATAAAGTTTTTTCTCAGGAATATAGACGACATCGCTACCGAGAATGCGAGCGATTTTAGGACGACGATATAAATAATGATACAGGAATCGATAAAAGCTTTTACTGCCTTGAAATATCTGGACAAATAACCAAATTTTCCAGCTGAATAACCCGCTGACAAAGCGTCCGAATAGATGGGAATTCGAGGAGGGGTTATTCATGAAATTCCGTTATCAGTTATCAGTGAGGGATTGGGGGTTTGGTTCTTTTCAGTGAGCGGTAAATAGTAAACAGTAATCAGGGATAAAGATGAAGATAACTAACTAACTAATTAACTTAAAACTTACATCTGATAACTGATCACTGATCACTGATCACTGATCACTGATTAAGGACGTTCTCCGGGTAGATTTTTTGACGATGTTGGTTTCGATCTTACCTGTTGACGACCGTTGCGAATAACTTGTAACATTTCCCCTAATTCTCGATCGAGATGTTCTAAAACCGCTTCGGCATAGTCGTCAGCACCTTTTTGAATTTCATGACATTCAGCTTGGGTTTTTTGTCGTAACTGTTGCACTTCCTGCAAGGTGCTGTGACGCATCTGTTCGATTTCATCGAGGGTTTGTTGTTGCAAGGATTCACACTCCTGCTGAACCCGTTGACGAATTTGGGCTGCTTGCCGTTCTGCTTGTTGAATAATACCGGACTCATCGAGAATTTGGGCAGCCCTTTGTTGAGCGGAACGAAGGACTTGTTGAGCGTATTCCTCCGCTTTAGTGATAATTTCCTGTTCTTCCTGCAAAATTGCTAAAGCTTTCTGTACTGCTGGTGGCACGGTTTCATAGATGAGATCGATCTGTTCAGCTATCTGTCCCTCATCGATGATTGTCCAACGGGTGAGGGGGATATGGAAACTATCAAAAATCATCTCTTGCAGACGCGCCAAATCCTGATAGATATCGAAATCGACGGGTGGACTGGGAACCCCACTATTAGAAGTGTTAGGTACTGCTTTTCTGCGATCATTAGGTTCTCGGCGCGCCATAGGTTCAGATCGTCCTCATTGCTGTATTCTAGTATGTTAACTGTAGTATGAGTAAATATCTCTAGAAACGTTTTCTGGGACTAGATGGGTGACGGAGCCACCGAATTGAGCGATTTCTTTAACCACGCTACTACTTAAAAAACTATATTCTTTGGTGGTGGCTAAAAAAACCGTTTCGATCCCTTCCCAGAGGGTTTTATTGGTATGGGCCATTTGCAGTTCTTTTTCAAAGTCTGAGAGGACCCGCAACCCCCGCAACAGCACCTTAGCGCCTTTCAATCTGGCATATTCAACCGTCAATCCTGAAAAACTGTCTATCTCAACGTTTTTCAGGTGTTTTGTACAGTAACTGATCTGTTCTATGCGTTTTTCGACGGTAAATAAGGGGTTTTTATGGGGATTGCAAAGAACTGCCACGATTACTCGCTCGAATAGTGGCACACTGCGTTCGATAATATCTAAATGACCGAGTGTAACTGGATCGAAGCTGCCGGGGTAGATGGCGATCATTTCTCAACCTGCACACCTCGCCAAAAAGCGATATATCCTTTAATATTTTGGGCTTTTGGTTTAGGATCGGGATAATACCAAGCGGCATCTTTATTGTCCTGTCCATTTACCCTGAGAGTATAATAACTAGCCTCTCCCTTCCAAGAACAAATGGTATGGGTGTTACTGGATTGAAAATATTCAGCTTTGATGGTATCGGGGGGAAAATAGTAGTTTCCCTCGACAATTTCGCAGTTATCGCTTTCCGCTACCACTGCACCATTCCAAATCGCCTTTGCCATGGCACTAACTCCTAGTTCTGGTTCAAAATTATCTTACAACAGAGTTTGTAAATGTTGAACCAGTTGGTTAACCTGCACCACTCCCTCGATTCGATCGATCGGTTGACCATTTTTAAAGACTACTAAAGTCGGTAAAGCTTGAATACCGTACTTAGTAGCTAAATTGGGATATTTGTCTGTATCAATTTTGACAATTTGTAGGCGATTTTTGAAATACATTCCCGTTTGTTCTAGAATCGGAGCCATCATTTGACAAGGACCGCACCAAGTGGCATAGAAATCCACTAACACGGGGAGATTAGTGGTTTGCAACAGTTGCTGAAAACTGGAAAACTCTTTTTTGACTGCCATAAATTGTCACCTCGCCGGAAAAATAGCCTTTTCCCTACTATAGCTTTTCTAAATGTCCCTTAGCTCTCCTGCAAAAGTAAGTTCTCGAGGTGCTATCGGCTCAAAATATCTTAAAAATCAGATAAATTTGCGATAATTTTCGGTTTTATGGCTAGGATAGTTGTCTCTTGTCTTTTTTATCCTCATCTCCCCATCTCCCCACCTCCCCATCTCCCCACTCCCCGCTCCCTGCTCCTGTCTCGGAGTCTCCTGTCTCCTCACCTAAGGGAAGATTTTTGATTTCTCCAGAGTGGTCATCGATCACTGGGAAAATGCTAAGTTAGGTAAAGACTCGACAGCCAACTCTCCATGAACATCCTAACCAAGCTGCTTTTTCCCGAAACTAAAACTCCAGAGCAAGTAGGTTCGCCGCGAGTACAGAAAAGCCGCCGGGGAATCGAAACTAAATCCGCCGCAGAAATCGTGATTATGCGACAAGCGGGTAAAATTGCCGCTACAGTCCTCAAGGAAATCGCCGAGATCGCTCAACCCGGGATGACGACGGCGGATCTGGATGTCTATGCGGAAAAACGTATTCGCGAAATGGGTGCTACTCCCAGTTTTAAAGGTTATTATGGCTTTCCTGCCTCGATTTGTGCCTCCGTCGATAACGAAGTCGTTCACGGTATCCCTAGCCCGAAAAAACGCCTCAAGGCCGGTTCTGTGTTAAAGGTAGATACGGGGGCCTACTACCAAGGTTATCATGGGGATTCCTGTATCACGATCGCGATCGGTTCCGTCTCTCCCAAAGCCGAAAAATTAATCCGCGTAGCGGAAGAAGCTTTATATAAAGGCATAAATCAGGTAAAAGCGGGCAATTATCTGCTCGATATTGCGGGAGCGATCGAAGATCACGTTCAAGCTAACGGTTTCCAGGTGGTAGAAGATTTTACTGGTCATGGAGTCGGCAGAAATCTCCACGAAGAACCCTCGGTATTTAATTTTCGCACTAATCAGTTACCCAATGTCAAACTCCGCACCGGGATGACTCTGGCAATTGAACCAATTGTCAACGCAGGATCTAAACATACCAGAACTTTGCGCGATCGTTGGACGGTGGTGACGATGGATAATGCTCTCTCCGCTCAGTTTGAGCATACTGTCTTAGTAACCGCCACGGGGTACGAAATCTTAACCGAGCGCAATAACCGATAAAATTGTCATCTAGGCATAATGGCAGAATCAAAGATTTTTTGCTCCGGAATCTTAATTGGAAGTTTGTTTAGTGGCAGGATTTAGTCAAAATGTTTAAAAATATCGTTGTTGCCTTAGATTGTGGGGAATTATCGGATCGAGTCCTTCATTCCTTGAATTACCTTTCTCTAACGGCAAATTCTTGCCTCATCCTCACCCATATCCTCGGCAAGGAGGGAGATGAATCGCCAGTGGATCGCCCTCACCCCTCCCGTGAGATCATTGAAGATCAATTGCGCTGCTATCAATCCCAGATTGCTGCCCCTAGTGAAATCGAGGTCATCTTTGGTGATCCAGCGGAGGAAATTATTCGTTTAGCTAATATCTATCATGCTGATCTGATCGTGATCGGCAGCCGGGGATTAACGGGAGTTCAACGGGTGATCGAAGATTCTGTTAGTAGTCTCGTGGTGGCAGAAGCTACCTGTTCAGTATTGGTGGTAAAAGCATAGCAGCCAGCATTCAGCTAGAAAAGGTACTCTGGCAAGAGTGCCTAAGTAGTCTTGAGCACCACTGCTGACTAAAATTTGCAAATCTTATTTTTCCCCAATGTTTTCCCCCATACATTCCCCAGTATTTCCCCACTCACTCCCAAGTTTTCCACAGTTTACCCGGACTTTTCCACAGGCAACAGCGATATAATCGGCACTTGCTTCTAGAAAAAATTAATCTTGATTGTCAAAATTCCCATCGATAGATACTGAGTTATTGTTAAGTTGAGTAAATAAAATCTAGCTCTAACCCTTATTCGCTCGTAAATATTAAGTTTTTCTAAAGCATTCCTTTACATCTGGTAATATTGCAACTCCCCCCAACTTGGCTCACAATAGTCCTTACTGTCCACTGCACCAGTCAGGGATTTCCCCACTTCAGATTTAGAGGTAAACGATATGAATACATCAGTCAGTATCTTGGCAGAA
Source organism: Microcystis sp. M179S2 (assembly GCF_020245805.1). NCBI lineage: Bacteria > Bacillati > Cyanobacteriota > Cyanophyceae > Chroococcales > Microcystaceae > Microcystis > Microcystis sp. M179S2. The sequence continues at coordinate 34,538 of NZ_JADBUE010000178.1, forward strand.
ATCCCCGAAATCCTCCACCAATCCCTACAACAATATCTAGAAACTCACCCCGGTTGGGATCAAGATGGTGTGTTTACGGCGGCTCTATCATTTTTTCTACTTAATTGTCAATCCTCCGAAAGGATGAATTTTGAGGAGCAAAATAGCTGTGCCAAGGTTTATCTAGAAACTTTGTTCCAGCGCTCGGAGTGCTAATTCGGGGATAATAAGAGTCGGGTCATGGTTAAAAACCCGATTTTCCCCTATGAATTCCGATAAAACCCCTAATTTAATCATTCCTCAGCTAATTATCGGTTTGGGTAATCCCGAACCCAAATATGATCGCACCCGTCATAATATCGGTTTTGAAGCTGTGGACTCATTAGCACGGGATTGGGGGCTATCTTGGCAGGAAAACAAGCGATTTCAAGGTTTTATTGCCGAAGGTGACAGTCCTCTCCCGGGCAAAATTCGTCTCTTGAAACCCCAAACCTATATGAATCGCTCCGGGCAATCGGTGCGATCGGTGCTGGACTGGTATAAACTAGCTCCAGAGTCGATTTTAGTCATTTACGATGATATGGATCTGCCCCTAGGCCGGTTGAGAATCCGTCTATCGGGATCGGCTGGCGGACACAACGGTATTAAATCAATGATTGCCCACGTTGGCACGGAAAACTTCGCTCGTTTACGCATAGGAATCGGTAAATCAACCGAAAAAGCGACAATTTCCCACGTTTTAGGCCGATTCACCCCCCAAGAAAACCAAGTGATCTTGAAAGTGTTAGACTTGTCCAGAAAAGCGATCGAACTTGGTCTCAAACAAGGGTTACAAAAGGCAATGAGTCTCTACAATAATCAAAGTGTAGAGATTGGTTCTAATCTATGCTGATAGCAAATAAGCCTGATTTTAGTAATGGTTATAATCGCCATTTTCGTCTATACTCTTACAGAACCCTCGGTCAAATTTTGATCGCCCTTTGCTAGATTAGGTCAATTTTTATCCTCGATATTAGCAGTTTAAGTATGATTAATCGCCAAAGTTTGCTGAGATTCGCCCACAAGTTTAATCTCATTTTATTGATAATCGCTACAGTTTTTTGTCTTTGGAGTAATGCTGCTTTTGCCCATCGTCCCCATGATGTAATTAGTCAATTGGAAGTTTCTCCCGATTTCCAGACAGATAATACAGTATATATCTTGGTGCGAAATAACTTTTATAAGTCTAGGGATGGAGGTAGCAACTGGACAAGATTAATTCAAGGTTTAGATTATACGGGGGAATTAAGTTCCCTATCCCTATCTCCCCTCAATAAAAATATTCTCTATTTAGCTTCAAGATCCGATGGTATTTATAAAAGTGAAGATGCGGGGGAATCTTGGCAGAAAGTTAATCAGGGTTTGGAAACTAAATTTATTAACTTCGTAGAAATTGCCCCTTCCGATCCCAATATAGTAGCGGCAGTGGGATTAGAAAAAGGGGTTTATTTAACCGAAGATGGCGGTCAAAATTGGTCAAATATTTTCCCCACCACGGCACTGATAACCTCTCTAGCTATTACTCCCAACAATCCTGATCGAATTTTTTTCGGGGATGAACAGGGTAAATTATACAGTTCCTCCGATGGGGGGAAAACTTGGCAGAATCTCCCCTTACCTGCTAATGTGGGGGCAGTGGATACAATTGCTTTTTCTCCTAATTTAGACAGGGATCAAACCTTTTTTGTCGGCACAAAAGAAGCGGGTATTTTTAAAACCGTTGATGATGGTAAAACCTTCCAAGCTGTTAACGAAGGAATTAAGGATAAAATCATCGAAGACATCGTTATTTCTCCCGACTATGCCCAAAACTCCACCCTTTATGCCATCACTTGGTATGATGGAATGTATGTTTCTCAGGATGGGGGCAAAAGTTGGACAAAAATGAGCGAGGGTTTAACCAAAGATAAACAGGCTGATGATTATAAAGTTCCCCATTTTATGGATTTAAAAATAGTTCAAGATACGATGTTTTTAGGGGGATTTAATGGCTTATTTAAAACCACAGATAGCGGCAAACAATGGCAGGAAATAGAAACTTTAGCCCGGGGAACAGTTATCGCCATGGCGGTTTCTCCTAATTATGCCGAGGATGGCACTGTCGTCATGGCTAATTATGTAGGCAATATCTTCATCAGTCGGGATAAAGGGGAAACTTGGACACCAATTAATCGCGGTTTAGAGGTTTACCGACTTGGTAAAGATCCCGAAGAATCAGGACAAGATCCCCGGCGTTTCTTTGACATTGCCTTTTCTCCTAACTATGGAGAAGATAGAACTATTTTTGCGGGGTTTTTACGCAATAAATTTGCCAAATCCGATAACAGTGGTGATTTCTGGAAAATTATCGAAATCGATCAGAAAGTCCGCGGTCCGAGGATAGTTCCTTCCCCAGATTTTGCCAAGGATAAAACTCTTTTTCTCACCAATCAGCAAGGCAGAATATTTCGTTCTACCGATGGAGGAAATACGGTTAAAAAGATCAGTGAAGTGGGCAGAATTTTTGGTAATTATGCCCCTGCCATGGTAGCTTCCCCTGATTTTGCTAAGGATAAAACTTTGTTTGTCACGGGAAAAGAGGGTATTTATCAAAGTGTTGATGGTGGACTAACTTGGAAAAATGTCAGCCAAGGAACCCCCCTATCAAAAACCTCTAATGTGCAGTTGGCAATGTCTCCCAATTATCCCAGTGATGGAACTATTTTTGCTGGGACAATTTCTGGTTTGTTTGTCACCAAAGATGGGGCTAAAAGTTGGACAAAATTAGAGAAACCAGGGTTTAATCCGCAGGCATCAGTAGAAACCATTGCTATCTCTCCTGATTATGCTAATGATCGCACGGTAATAGTTAGTTTACAGGGAGATGGTTTGTTTAAATCTACCGATGGCGGGGAAACTTTTAAATCAATTGGTGATCCTAAAATACCCCTAGTGAAAATTCATAGTATCCCTTCCTCTGGTATCTCCGTCCAGTTTTCTCCTAATTACGCTCAAGATAAAACTTTATTCGGTTTTGGTGGCGCTAAAACTACAGTTTTTCGTTCCACCGATGGGGGAGAAACTTGGACAAGTGTAACTATTCCTCCTCATGCGGAAGAAAATACACCCCGCTATAAAATCGGTGAATTTTTCTCTGGTCCACTTGGCACAATCTTGCGCGTGGTTATCCCGATTCTCCTAGCAATCGCCGCTTATTTTCTGGTGGGTTTCTTGAAACTGGAGAAAGTTATTAATCTTCCTAAATCCTTCTTCCGCATGGCAGGGGCATTTATGGTTTTTCTGTTTGTTTTCTTCGCTATCATTAGCCAAGTTTAGCGGAAATTTTCACCGGCGGGGCTTGACAAATCCCGCCGCTTGCCTTATACTTATATGTATAATGGGAATCCGTGCCTGCCTGCGACCTCTGATTTTTACAGCAGTCAACCCCTCAGAGAATTAACCATCGGCAACGTAGGGATTGACCATCTTAGCGGGGTCAACAATGCGATCAAAATCCGCTTCCTTGATGTATCCCAGTTGCAAGGCTGCCACTTTCAGGGTTAAATCCTTTTCTAGGGCATAATGAGCGACGTAGGCAGCCTTTTGGTAGCCAATCACGGGACTTAAGGCAGTCACCAGCATCAAGGATTGATTTAAAAAAGTCTCAATTTGTTTTTGATTAGCAGTCATCCCCTTCACCAAAAACTGACAGAAATTACCGCAACCATCAGTGAGCAAACGGATAGACTGCATGAGATTATGAATCAACAGAGGTTTATAGACATTCATTTCCAGATGTCCTCCGGCGCCTCCCATCGTCACCGCTAAATCATTAGCCATCACCTGCAATGCTATCATCGATAAAGCTTCGCATTGGGTGGGATTAACTTTCCCCGGCATAATTGAAGAACCCGGTTCGTTTTCCGGCAGCTGTAATTCTCCTAATCCACAACGGGGACCACAGCTAAGTAAACGGATATCATTAGCAATTTTATACAGGGAACTAGCGATAGTTTTCAATCCCCCGCTCAAGAAAACTAGAGCATCGTGGGAACCTTGCACGGTAAACTTATTAGGGGCGGTAATAAAAGGTAATTTGGTCAGATTAGCGATTTCGGCAGCCACATCTCGATCAAAATCTGGGGGAGCATTAATTCCCGTACCGACTGCTGTTCCTCCCAAGGATAAACGATAGACTTTTTCTAGACATTTTTCTAGCCAATCGCTGCCATCATCCAATAAACCCACATAACCGGAGAATTCTTGTCCGAGGGTTAAGGGGGTGGCATCCTGTAGGTGAGTCCGACCAATTTTAACTATATTTGCCCATAATTGCGCCTTTTCATCGAGACTATTCCGTAATAGTTGCAGACTGGGAATTAATTTTTCCTTGACTGCCAAGGCAACGGCAATATACATGGCCGAGGGAAAGGAATCATTAGTCGATTGGGACATATTAACATGATCGTTGGGATCCACAGGAGTTTTGCTCCCCAGAGGATTCCCCGTCAGTTGACTGCAACGATTGGAGATGACTTCGTTGATGTTCATGTTAAATTGAGTGCCACTTCCCGTCATCCAAACGTAGAGGGGAAAGTTATCTGCGTGTTGTCCGGCTAAAATTTCATCGCAGACTTGACAGATTAGGTTTTTTCTCTCCTGACTGAGACGATTTTTTTGCTGATTGACAATTGCACAGGCTTTTTTGAGAATGGCATAGGACGCGATCATCTCCCGGGGCATGAGATTATCACCGATACTAAAGTATTGTAGGGATCTTTGGGTCTGCGCTCCCCAAAGTTTATCGGCAGGTACGGGAATTTCTCCCATGCTGTCTTTCTCGATGCGAAATTCTGTCATCTTTAAGTTACTTCTGCATCTGGCCTGAAAAGAGAGGGTCTCCAGGACGACACGGATTCCCATTATAATAAAAGTATAAGTCAAGTCTAGCTAGTTTGTCAAGCCCTATGGGGACTTTTTCTGGCGGCATTTTTACCCGGGAGGTTGACAAGAATAACTGGCAGGGTGCTGGGGCGATTAGGATGATTAAATGAGACAAAAACTGTTATATTTTAGGGAAGATAATCGGTAAAAAAGACGGGATTGGAGACTATGGACACAGCGATCGCATTAAGTTGGACATTGGGAATTATCTTAGGGTTGATGACCCTTTTGTTTATCTTACGGATCGTGCTGACTTGGAATCCACAGGTAGATTTAAATAGCTTTCCCTTTAATATTATTGCCTGGCCCACAGAACCTTTTTTAATCCCCGTGCGTCAACTCATACCACCCTTGGGAGGAGTTGACATTTCTCCAATTATTTGGGTGGGAATTTGTACGCTGCTGCGGGAAATTCTTCTCGGTCAACAGGGTTTAATTACCATGGCCTTAAAATAATTATTCACGCAACTAGAATATGCTGACATAATTTATGTTCTAACTCTCGTTCCTCTTTTTCTAGGGTAATAATCGCCTGTTTGATAATACTTTTAACATCCATACCTTGGTCGTATTGTTTTAACCATTGTTGTGCAGTGTTACCTTCGCGGAGGATTTTTTGTAAGGGAGAGAGGAAACAACTAAAACCCTTTTCTTTAGCGATCGGATAAACTTGAACATAGAGGTCTTTAATCCAATCCCTAGCTAAGATTTCCCGGCCATCGTACCAATGTCTCAGGGTGGCATCAAGACTAAAACGTGCGGCAGCCTGTTCGTTTTCTTGGGTTAAAGTTAATAAATCCTCGCTGCGATTGCTGCTGGGTAATTGACTTAAAATTAAGGGGTCTAATTGGGGAGCTTGTAAAAGTTGAGTTAAACGGGCCTCTAAAAAAGCCATAACTGCTAATAAACTAATAGGATCAGCAATCAGGTCACAAATTCGCAATTCTAGACGATTGAGATTATAGGGACGATTGCTACCGTTAGGACGTACTGACACCCAGAGATGACGAACATTCTGCATCGTACCGAGTTTTAATTGTTCCTGGGTCCAAGTGACAAAATGTTTATGACTTTCAAAGAGGGGAACATAAGCGGGAGTTTGGGGGAAAACTTGCCAACGACGGGAATGGGACCCAGTGATTTTCCCATCGAGAAAGGGAGAAGAAGCACTTAAAGCCAAGTATAAAGGAGCTTCTAGGCGAATTAAGCGACAGGCACGCATTAAATCCTCATAATCGCTAATACCGACGTTAATATGAATACTGGCCGTGACTACATTAGTGCCGTAGGTCTGTTCAATATAGTCATGATAGGGATTGTGGGGGTCACTGCGATAAAAATGTTGACTATCGCCCAAGGAGAGGGTACTGCCAGGGATTAGGGTATAATCGCCTAAACGACGCAAATATCGCCGTAGAGCGAGACGAGGTTTTAAAGTAGCGCATAAAAGACGGTCATAGTTAGTCATGGGAGCCGTAGTATATTCTACGTTACGACTATCCGGTTCCAGGACAAAACCATCTAAATCCTTGACAATGCGATCGGATAAACCGATAATTTCTCCGGCTGCTGTTCCGGTGTACATTTCCACTTCAAAACCTTTACTTAGGAGCATCGTCAATTCACCTTGCTGTGTCTATTTTGTAGTGTGACATTATTTGGACTGTAAATGACGTTCGATCAGCAGAATCGCCACTATATCATCAATGGGGCGATCAGGAAGACGCATACCTTGGGGGATGAGTTTCTGTAATCCTTTGGGGGGGAACATTTGCCAATAGCGATCGCGCGCTTCTAGGGTACTATTGCGTTCATCTACTAGAGTAATCGGGATGGTGATACGAGCGGCAATTTTTTGGCGCCAACTTTTCGAGGTGGTTTGGTTCCCCATCACCAATAATTCGAGCGGATATTGTTGACAGAGACTAGCTAAACGCTCGATCGCTTGTGACGATGCTATCACCTCATGGGTATAAATTTTCCCCGTCGATGACCTGACCGCGATCCCACATTTATCCTTACCCGGATCAAAACCGAGAATACACATAGTTTTTATCTCCTGCAGCAGTGGTCGGTTTTATTAAATCACTAAATTAGGGTCTTGGGTGTCGGGTTTTAGGGTTTTAGGGTTTTAGGGTGTTGGGGTTTTAGCAGGGTAAGCGCATCTGAACAATCCTTGACAAAATTAACTTTATGTGAGTTGCTTACCCAGGATTCAGGCATATTTGAGGAGAATTTGCCATCTCAATTGTTAAGCAAAAATCGACCAAATGGGTCGAGTTCATGACTAGGGTTTGCGGCAAAAAGTTTCTCCTGGGGGCAGGGTGTGGGGTGTAGGGTGTAGGGTTATAACCAAGCATCACCTATATAGCACAAATTTACTGAGTAGATAAAAATAAACTTGAGTCAACGTGAAAAAACTGTCCTAACTTTACAGCTTGTTTTTCTGTTATTATTTGTTGGCCAATAAGAATATCAGAAACTATTGTTTTTGAACCTAGTATATCTGATAAATCTTTTTCTTGTAAGTTGTTAGCTTCCATGAGTTCCCAGAGTATTGAATGGGGTTCTGATTCTTCAAGGGGATAATGATCTTGTTCGTATTTTTCGATTAAAGTCAAGAGTAAATTTAACAAGGTGGTTTCTTCTAGACTGCGATTTTCTCGATGAGATAAGGCCTCAGCTAGGTTAATAGCCTGTTCGTTTTCTGCATCGTTTTCTATTACTTTTGGTAGATACTCGGCTAGTAACCTTCCGTAGGTATCACGGTTCAAAGTAAGGGTCATTTTTCCCCTCATCTTTGTCATACTCTGCGTGAGTCAAAATGTACTTGATATAAATTACTTGGTCTTTGTAAACGATATCTACTGGCTCCAGTCGTGCCGGCAAGAAATAGCCCACCGTCTGACCCTGGCAAGTGACGGCGATGGGAGTAGTAGAACTCAAATATTTGGCGAGATGATCCCGGAATTCTCCCATTCCGATTTTTTCTAGCAGAGACTATTGCTTTTCCCGCTTGTGTACTGTTGTGTACATAATTTTAGCAGAAAAATCTAACGGTAAAGAATCTTAAGTTAGCGTCAGAACATCTATTGCTGCCGCAAAAGTCGTTCGAGTAGGCTGGGTGCAGCCCAAAAGCCAGCTTCTTGGAGACGTTCAAAGGTTACTCTTAAATCGAGCAATCCGAATTGGGCAGCATCTTTGATCATGCCCAAAAGTCCAATAATTCTTAAGCCACGCTCCGAAGCAATTTGCCTCGCTGCTTTGTCATCTAAAATAATCAATTCAGCTTCAATTTGCTCTGCTAGTAAAATCGCTTCTTGCTCACCCGGATCGAGTTTTTCCAATCCTGACCTTGAGGATGTCCTAACAATTTCAATCCGGAGCCAATCAGGGGGGTTAGCAATCCAATTGCGAACGATAGATGGAGATTCTGAGGCCTTTAATTCATCAGCTACAGCTTCAGGAATGACCACAAGCTCATACAGTTCTTGTAGGATCATAATTTGGTCAATTAAGAGCAGGTAGCAAATCGGAGAAGTGTCAGAAACAACTATCATTTCGCTCTGAGTTCTTTGAGAGTTTGCAAATCGCGTTCCAGTTCAGTTTCATCATAATTCAGATAGACTCCCATCCGCTTTAAAAAGGCATGAGTTTCTAACCGAGAAGGTAATTGAAGGATGCGTCCAACTTCGGCCGTACTCAAGATACCGGCACGGTAAGCATCAGCAATAACCATTTCCAGCAGTTTATGAGCCAAATTATCGCCTGTTTGACCTAATCTCTGGGCGATTTCGTCGGGAATATCAACAGTGATTTGCATAAAATTATCGGAGTCGCTACCAGTTAGTTCTATCATAGGTGAAATAGATGGCTCTTCCAGTTTTTGTGTGGAAGGAAGAAGAATAGGGATAATTTGGGTGCATCTCAATTTGGTCGAAATATCTATAGGACATTTTGGGCGCACACAGTTCGATAAACTCACTGACCACAGTGCGGCCCTACCATTGGCGTAATAATATTATTGTAGGGGCGAATTGCCTTCGCCCTCAGGGTTTGCGGCAAAAAGTTTTTTGTGGGGGCGGGGTGTGGGGTAGGGTTGTTTCATTCCCTCAAATGTCATTCTCTGCAATCCAACAGAGTTTTTAGATTTATTCAGCAAGCTCTATCTAGGGTTTGCTGAATAAGTACGGGCGAAGCATTCGGATAGAAAATCTACCTTTTCACCGATAGGTTATTGTCCGAATGCTTCGCCCCTACAGGACGCGGGCCGATGAAGACGCAAGGTTTTGAACGACGATTCTCTCAAAA
>NZ_JADBUE010000179.1:0-15910 GCF_020245805.1 Microcystis sp. M179S2
AATCAAGGAATTAGTAAAACCGCTAGAAGGATTAGACTATATTACCGGTTTAACTAGGGTCGGCTGAAAAAGTAGGGGCGAAGCATTCGGGCAATAACCTATCGGTGAAACCGTAGATTTTCTATCCGAATGCTTCGCCCGTACTTTTTCAGCAGACCCTACTTAGCCACTGCTTAAAAATTATCCTTTTTCCCCCGCAGCCGTGCAAACACTTGTACTGGTTCGTTGCTATCCATGGTCATGGCCAAAGCGGGACTATCCCAACGCAAAAAAGGATTAGTCAGCTTTTCCGTCCCCAAAATTGCCGGAATCGTGGGACGATCTTGAGCGCGATTTTTCTCCACTTCCTGATAACGCTGTTGCAGAGCAGCATTATTAGGGTCAACTGTCAAGGCAAACTTTAAATTATTTAACGTATATTCGTGAGCGCACCAAACCCTGGTCTGGTCAGGCAGCGATCGCAATTTAGTTAAAGAAGCCACCATTTGCCCCGGTGTTCCCTCAAATAAACGACCACAACCCCCCGAAAACAGGGTATCACCACAGAATAACTCGCCGTAATCTCCGGGGTTAACCGGGGGAAAATAATAGGCAATATGGCCGCGAGTGTGGCCGGGGACAAAGAAAACCTCGGCCCAGCGACCGGCAAATTCCACCCGGTCCCCCTCCTCTAAAAACAGCTGCTGGCCCGGAATGCGACCGCGATCCTCCTTTCCCCCATAAACACAAAGATGGGGATAACGATTAATTAAAGCCTGATTAGCCCCCACATGGTCGCCGTGGTGATGGGTATTGAAAATAGCGACTAAATCCACCTGTAAAGCCTCTAATCGCCTGAAAACCGGTTCAGGTTCCGCTGGATCCACCAGGGCCGCGATTTTTTGCGCTCGATCATAGAGGAGGAAAATATAATTATCGGAAAGGGCGTTAAGACGTTCGATCTCCATGGTAGAATCTTGGGCTAAGGTTTAACTCGATCATATATTGCTAACCTAACTCCCCGCAGCACAGGAATCGGCGAAAATTACGCAGGGAATCCCCACATGATTAATGGGAACAATATAGGTTTCTGTGGGGGGAAATAAAGCGACAACGTGGGGAACAGGACGGGGAGTATAATGCACTTGCGATTGACCTTGATAAGCGAGGGAGGTGCTTGCTCCTGAATCCAACATCACCGCCTCCCGAAAACCTGCCTGTACTAATAATTCTCCCAAAGCCATGGAATCGATCGGCTCTCTGGAAACCCCGATTACTGGCTGTCCTGCCTGATTAATCCCCCAAAAAGCCCGGTGACGCAGGGCATCAAAACCGTAAAGTGTACCAAAGGATTCTCGCGATTGCGGTTGTCCATCTTTGACTAACCAAGCGGCCGCGACAAAAGCATCCGTAACCTTGAGATCATCTCCGGCCTCCGCTGCGATTCCTTCTAGGGTATTATGACGGGCAGGATCAAAAGGAAGATAACGCACCCATCGATCGGTAATGATTACTAAAGGACGACCCTCTAACTTGTCGATTTCCCCTTCATATCCCGGGATAAAGCCGCCATTTTCGCTTAAAACCGGCCCGATCATCTGATTTGAGTCCAATTCCTTGAGAGAGAAAAAACCGCCATCTACAGCCGCGATCGCTTCTGTGCCGGCGATAATTTCCTCCACTTGATAGCGACTATCAGCGTGGATAGTTTTGGGAATCCCGCCACTAATTAAAACAAGTGTATTAGTTGGAAATTCCACTTCCCGTTTTTGGATGGTGGTGGCAAAGTTAAAACCGCCATCCCTACGGGGTAAGGGATCACCTCCCCAAGCTTGCGGGACAATTTCTCGCGTGCGCGATTGCCCAAAGCGTCCAATAGTGAGTAAATCGGGGGATTGTCCAGCAAAATGTTCATCGAGGTCATTCATCGATAAAGCCGCCCGATAACCCGCTTTTTTGACGAATTCCTTCACTCTATCGTCCGCCTTCCCTTCCGGATAGGTGAAATAATTAATCGGAATACCCAATTCTTTTTCTAAGATTTGTTTCGATTGCTTGACTTCTTGCTCCAAATCTGCATCGGATAATAACCTTAAATCCCGGGGATGACTAACACTATGGGAGACAATTTGGACTAGAGGATCGGCGGCCATTTCCTGGAGTTGTTGCCAAGTGACACTGGTTCTGCCGGTTTTTTGAGTCATTTTATGGATATAAATCGAGAAAACGGCGGGATAGTTATATTTTCTCAATAAAGGATAGACATACTGGTAATGTCCCCCATAACCATCATCAAAAGTCAATAAAACCGGTTTAGCGGGAAGGGGGATACCTGTCCGCAGATGGGAAATTAACCAATCGATACTGATCGGAGTTGCCCCGATTTCCTGCAAAAATTGGAAATGTGCCTCTAATTCGCCTGGAGTAACGTCAAAGAATACCTCTTTTTCTGGTAAAATGTCGTGATACATTAAAATTGGTACTTTTGTCTCTTGCGCGCGGGGATGAATTTCCGGCCAGGGTGCTAATTCGATCGCTGTTGCCGAGTTATTTTGCCAATTATCGAGACTAATATCGTTTTTTTGGAGAGATAGGGGAACAATCACGCGATCGGAGAGGTTTTTATAGGTTTTACAATCAAAAATTCTCGATATATCCTTAAAAGAACTATTTTCTAGAACATAATCCGCGCATTCCGGTTGAAACTCCCTAAAAGGTGCGGGGAAAGAATCACCCCCCACCAGAGCATTAGAGCGAGGATAGAGAGAACTTGCCCAAATAATCAGACAAACGACGATAAATGCCAAAAATCCGTATAGGGGAAGGAAGGGAAACGAAGATTTTTGCCGAGCTTGCCAACGCATAAGATCAAGTAATAAAGTGAAAAGTAAAAAGTAAAAAGTAAAAAGCAGATAGGCCCTGAGTTACCGAAAAAACTGCCTTTTATCTAGATTTTTGGCTTTTGTTTTCTCGTCAGCAAAGCCCACTGATTACAAGCTGAGTTTCCCTGTAATCCGTTCCCTTGTCAAGTTTTCTAGAACACCCTCATCAGTTATCAGTTATCAGTTATCAGTTATCAGTTGTCAATAGACTACCTTTATTGATTCTCCCTATTTCCCCATTTCCCCATCACCCCACACCCCACACCCTACACCCCACACCCCACACCCCACACCCCACACCCTACACCCCACACCCCATTTCCCCATCACCCTACACCCCATTTCCCCATCACCCTACACCCCACACCCCACTTCCCCGCTATGTTCACGGGGATTAGGCTGGTAAAGCGTGACACAAAACTGCTAGAGTTACCAAAGACGAGTATATAAACTTTACAGATATTGTATGAGAGTTTTGGTTATTGGCGGAGACGGCTATTGTGGTTGGGCAACGGCACTCCATCTATCAAATAGAGGTTACGAAGTAGGCATACTTGATAGTTTAGTTCGTCGCTATTGGGACTTACAATTAGGCTGCGATACCTTAACACCGATCGCACCCATATCTCATCGGATTCAACGCTGGCAAGATCTGACAGGAAAATCCCTCGATCTTTTTGTCGGGGATATCAATAACTACGACTTTTTGATTCAATCCCTGCGACAGTTTCAACCGGATGCGATTGTTCACTTCGGAGAACAGAGATCTGCACCCTTCTCCATGATCGATCGCGAACACGCAGTTTTAACCCAAGTTAACAACGTGGTTGGCAATTTAAACATCCTCTACGCGATGAAAGAGGAATTTCCCGACGCGCACCTAGTAAAACTGGGAACCATGGGTGAGTATGGCACACCGAATATAGATATTGAAGAAGGTTACATCACGATCGAACATAACGGTCGTAAGGATACTTTACCCTATCCCAAACAGCCTGGTAGTATGTACCATCTCAGCAAAGTCCACGATAGCCATAATATCCATTTTGCCTGTCGGATGTGGGGTTTAAAAGCCACAGATCTCAATCAAGGGGTGGTTTATGGAGTCCTCACCGAAGAAACGGGAATGGATGAGATGTTAATTAACCGTCTCGATTACGATGGGGTTTTTGGTACTGCTTTAAACCGTTTTTGTATTCAAGCGGCGATCGGTCATCCCCTAACAGTGTACGGTAAAGGTGGCCAAACGCGAGGATTTTTAGATATCCGCGATACCGTGGGTTGTTTGGAATTAGCGATCGCTAATCCCGCTCAATCCGGGGAATTCCGCGTCTTTAACCAATTTACCGAACTGTTTAGCGTCGGTGACTTGGCACTGATGGTGAAAAAAGCTGGTTCTGCGTTAGGGTTAAATGTGGAGATTAACAATCTTGACAACCCGCGCATCGAGTTAGAGGAACATTATTTTAACGCTAAAAACACAAAATTACTCGATCTAGGACTACAACCTCACTATCTCTCCGATTCTCTCCTCGATTCCCTCTTGAACTTCGCCACCAAGTACAGAGACCGGGTAGATATGAATCATATCCTACCAAAAGTCACTTGGAAACGATAATTGATCAGTAAATGATAAGTTGAGGATGGGGTAGTAACCCATCCTTGGCGTTTTTCTAATGTATCGGCATCAAACTCGATCTTAATCGGCACTGATAGGAATTATTGTCGTCCGCAATTGCGGGAATTAGGGCAACGTTCCTGCATTAATTGGGAAAATTCCGTTCTTTGAGCGGGAGTTAACACTTGACGAATTTCCAAAAAACTCTCAAATTGCAGGTTACTGATTTCTTGGCGATTCCGAGAGATTTGCTGATGTTTAGAACGGATATCTCGATCGGAGGCATTATTGGATAATAAACTATTTAGTTCTTGTTCGTTGCTTCTCAGGGTGTCTCGCAACTTTTGGGTTTTTTCCTGATATTTCTGACGAATAGCGGCAATTTTCGACTTTTGGTCATCGGTAAGGTTTAATTGTTCGATTAGTCTTTCTCGAGAATTATTCACTCGACGACTCTCAGGACGCTGGGGAGAGCTAGTTTGAGCGATAAATAGACGATCTTGGGGATAGGATAGCACAGTGGCAGTTGGGACTAGGTTAGCCGCCAGAGTTACAGCCATGGTTGTGCCGAGAATCGAGAGAGTAGAAAGGGACATAATTGACCTCGACCAAGAAATTAAGGATTATAGGTAGAATAGGTGAGTTGAGGCTCGTTTAAGCTCATCCAAGGCGAACTATAAACGCTAGGAGCAGCAATCGGTGGAGCGATGCTATGGTTCCAACTCTCCACTAAAAAAGCTTCTAACTGCTCGTCGGAAATTTGGCCCAGTTGTGGATGAGGATGAAACCAACGATAGGAACCAACAATCAGCACAGATAAGGCAGTAATACCAGTTATCCACCCCAATAAAGGCAGGGATTTTGGGCAAGTTACCGGCCTTTCTCCCCTAATCATTTGCATTAACTGTTCTTCTTCATCTATCGGTCGAGGTGGCAGCGATGGACGATAGCGACGCAGAAAATTAACCACTTTCTCATCTTCTGGGGACATTAGAGAACTCCTTGTTTTTGCAAAAATTGACCCATGGTTTTACGCGCATAATGAAGACGTGATTTCACCGTACCGAGGGGAATTTCTAAGATTTGGGCGATTTCCTTTTGGGGTAAGTCCTCTAGATCGTGAAGGACAAGGACAGCGCGATGTTCTAAACTGAGAATTTCTAACCCTTGTCGGACCACCTCCTCATAATGCAATTGCATCAAATCGGGACTATCTTGGGGACGGGATTCGCTATCAAGGGAGTTTTCCTCATCAGTGCTTTTGGCCATCCTCATTTGTCTTTTGGCTAATTGTCGCCGACCATCGATCGCCACATTCCAAGTGATCCGATAAACCCAAGTGGAAAAGTATTCAGGTGAACGCAATTTCGGCAACCCGTGCCACAGTCTTAAAAAGACCTCTTGGACAAAATCCTCTAGGAATTCCTGTCCACAGAGTTGATAGAGAGTAGAGCGGATTTTTGGTTGATAAAGACGGTAAAGGTGACGAAAAGCACCCCGATCACCCCTTTGACATTTTAAAATTAACTCTCGATCGCTCACACTTGTTTGCTTATCGGTTATCACCTCGATCATTCCCCTCACCCCTAGCTACTTGTCCCTTTAGACTAGGGGGTGTCAAGAATGGTTCATAACCAGTTATCAGTTATCAGTGAGCAGTTATCAGTGATCAGTTATCAGCTTTTTTCTCCCCACACCCCACAACTCACACCCCACACCCCACACCCCATCTCCCCATCACCGAGGGAGTAATTGTTGATAGAAATCCAATTGTTTTTGAGCGAGGGCTTTATTAGTATAATTGGTCATTACCCTCTGATAACCCCTCTGGCCTAATTCAAGAGCGAAGCTGGGATTATCTAAGAGAGTTTGTATAGATTTAGCCAGTGCCTCCCCATCTTTTTCGGGAAAAATTAAACCCGTATCAGCAATAACAAAGGGAATTTCTCCCGAATCAGAACCAATAACAGGAACCTGACAGGCCATAGCTTCAATTAAGACATGACCGAATTGTTCTTTCCAACCGACGGCAGTTAAGGTTTTGACCTGATAGGTGATTTCTGAAGGCAAAACTAAAGTGTTCATCAGGTTAATATAATTAACTACTTGATCGTGGGGAACACTTTCCACTATCATCAAGCGATCGCTTATTCCTGCGGCTGTAGCTTCGCTGACTATTTTATCTTTCAGGATTCCCCGACCTAACAGTAATAATTTCCACTTACCTGTTAATTTAGCTACAGCTTTAATCAGCGTTAGAATGCCTTTCTCTTCCACAAAACGACCGATAAAACCAATCACGAATTCATCGTTTTCAATGCCTAAAGATCGGGCTAAATCGGGTTGCTTGCTGGGGGAAAAAAGGACTTCATCCACTCCTAATTGTGGTAAAACGGTGTATTTACCCCTGTAACCCCGTTCTTTTAAAACATCTACCCCGTCCTGATTACCGGCGATTAAACCATCGGTATTTTTCAGGTTATAAGCTTCTAACCAAGAGATGGGAAATTTAGGAGTATAGGGAAGATTCCACCAGGTAAAAAATACATTTTTAGCCTGGAGATTTAAGAGACGATTCAGAGTAATAAATTGACCATAAGCGAGAGATTTAGAACCCTGTTCCACTTGAATAATATCGGGTCTAAATTTTTGCAATAAAGAAATTATATCAGTGCCAAAAGTTAATAAAGCTTGGTTATTCTGGCTAAAATTAGAGATAGGAATAACTCGGAAATTGTCGGCTATTTTCGGTTGACTTTCAATGATTTTATTTTGGACTCCTCCCGGTTGCCAACGTTGGGGAACAACAATAGTAACTTCAATATTGGGATTTAATCTTGTCAGGGCGCGCAGTTTCTCACAGTTGAGATCAACTATATATGTATGACTAGCGACTAAAATTTTCATAGATTATCTAGTTTTGTATAAATTTGGCCATCATTCCAGAGGGACTTTACTTGAGTTTTTAGAGCATCGAGAAAACCTAAACTATAAAAAATTCCCCTAGAAAGGATTTTAATCGGGGAACCACCTTTATTACAGGGAGGATTGCCAAGAACGTGACAATCAAATAATTTAGCGTAGAGTCGCAATTGTTGAGCGGGAGTGAGATTTTTCAGAGCCATCAGAAAGTGATTATGATAAAAAGTCGTCTGATAACTCAAAGAACGAGTGCTAATATCATGACAGCCGCCGGTTTCTTCCCCTAAATGAACCAGATAAGCGGTGGGATCGTACCAGACATGATAGGGAGTCCGGCGTAACCTTAAGCAAAAATCCGATTCCTCGCGCACGGCACTGCCACGAAAGCGTTCATCGAACCAAATGCCGTATTTAGTAAATATATCCTTCCGGAAAGACATATTACAGCCCCGGGCCGAGATTACCTGCTGGGGTTTAGTGGTGTGGACAAGATCGATGTAATACCAAGCAATGCCCGGATCCATGGCTTGGGGGGGTAAAAAGTCGATTTCGTAGGGTTTGCCGGTATCTGTCGCCATTTTTTGGGAGTCACCCAATTTCATGCGATCGAATACCCGACCTGCCACTACACCTATCTCAGGGTTCTTGACAAAATTCTCACTATGTGCTTTGAGATAATTATCCGGGAGCCGCACATCATCATCGATAAAAAGAACGATATCGCCTTGGGCGCGACGGACTCCATAATTTCTCGCACCGGGTAAACTCGCCCAATCCAGCCGATACCAGCTAATTTTGTGCTGATTAGCCATATTTTCCAGATAGGATTGTATGGCGGGGCTGTGGGTAGCGGTCTGGTCGATAACTAATACCTCAAAATCGGGATAATCTTGTTTGAGTAGGTCATCGAGGGTATCTTTAAGAGGCTCTTCGCGTCGATAGGTGGGTATGATGACAGAAATCGAGGGAAAATTCATAGCAGGGAATGGGGGAATGGGGGAGTGGGGGAGTGGGGGAGTGGGGGAGTGGGGAAATGGGGGAATGGGGGAATTTCCACTAAAACCCTAAAACCCCAACACCCTAAAACCCAACACCCATATTTCAAGCTAAAGAAACACCTTTGCGTTTAAAATTTAAGCCCTTTTTGGAGGATTTTGTGGCGGTTTCCCCCGCCAGAATTTTAGCCTCTTTTTCCTGTTTTTCGATCACGGGTAATCTAAAAATTACGCCCGCAAATATCCAGTAATAAACGCCCACAGGATCCGTATCGAGGGCATACCAATAGGGAAGATAGGCAACAAAGAGCAGCAAAACCCAATAACTACCGGCAAAACCTCGCAGAGTCGGATCTTTGAGGGAACGATAGGTGCGGAAGGCCAGATAAACTAGATGGGTCATGAATATCATGTACAAGGCAAAACCAATGTATCCCAACTCGAATAAAACTTTAGTGTGATAGGTTTCCACAAAGGAAATATCACCGAAAACCCTAGCAGAAGCTGTGGCCACACCAAGTCCACGACCTAAAATACCGCCCTGATTACGGATAGCAAAATCCAACTGTTCTTGAAGAAAAGCGGTGGGGGGAGCCTGTTGCCAACGGCTGATGGCACTATCGTAGCGTTGTTGGACAAAATCCGGGTTAAGGAAAGAAAAACCGATAGCTAGAAGTAAAGTGGCGGCAAAAATGATCGGCAAAAATCGTTTTAAGTTAGCGATTTGTCCTGTAAGAATCGTCATCAGACCAATAATCATCGGTACAGCAAAGAAAGCTAGTCTTTGCCCAGAGATCACTGCATTAATAAAAACTAGGGTTAAACCCACTAGGGCTGCTAGTCGCCATTTTTGGGAAGTTTCACTAAAGGCACTGGCATAACAAATTACGGCATTAGAGACCAAAAACCAAGCCCAGTGCCAGGGGGAAACAAAGGTACCTGGTAGGCGGATCATATTCACTTCCGGACTATACACTAATGCCCCACCAACCAAACACCTTGCATCTAAGTGGGCTTTGAATAGTGCATCAGCTACAAAGCCTCTAGTTCCTACACAACGACCGGTTTTCAGCATCCAGTATTGCATTAGTCCTAGGACACAACAAATAATCGCTAAAGTCACTAAAAGACGACTAAAAAATAATAGGGTCGGTTTGTCTTTGATTAAGTAATAAGTGCAGAAGATCAAGGGGACATAACCCAGCAAAACTTTAAATCCTAATATTCCTTGCAGAAAAGTCTCACTTTCCCGACAGGGAACCCCGCGCAAACGACCATCCCTAAAGATACTCATCCCAGCCACGGAATCACAAGTAGGCAGAAATTGTCTCTGCAAATTGACGGCTAATAGACAAACTACACAGAAAACAAAGATTAATAATAGGGTTGTACCTAATTGTTTGGGGACAATAATCGGTAATTGCTTTTTTCGACATTCTAAAACTAAGGCGATTAAAGCGGGTAGATAAAAGATATCTTTACTAAGCTGGAGGATTGAACTACCTCCCAACCAATACACGATAGTGCCAGTGAAGGGGACATAGATAATAAATGCCCAAAGAGCCATGCGAGGATAGCTAAAGGAGAAAACTACTAAAATTAAGGCTAAACTTACTCCCGCTCCTATCTTGGCATCAAATAATAAGCTGAGGGGTAATCCGAGCAAAATTGCCACACAAATGGCAAAAATAATCAACCCCGTTAACTTTTGTTTCTTTTGCCTTTCTTCTTTTTTGAGGGCAAGTTTCTCTTTGATGTTAAGCGGGGGACTATCAGCTTTTGTTTGGCCCTGTTTATGCTTTTTTTTCTGGCGATCGATACCTAGTCTGGTCATAATTAGGCCTTGCTACGCTACGCTAAGGGCATTATAATCCCTGTCCCTCTCGATCGACTACAAAAGATAGCTTCGCACCGCTGCCACTAGCCTTTCTGTCCAAAAATTGGCTAATTCTAGGGTTTCTGCTTCCACCATCACCCGAATTAACGGTTCTGTCCCGGAAGCTCGCACCAAAATTCGGCCTTTTTCTGCCATAGCTGTCTCAGCTTGGCGGATTTCTCGCCGCAAAGGTTCACATTGCTGCCAATTACGTCGCACTTCTCTATCTTCCACCCGCACATTGCGTAAAATCTGCGGATAGGTGACAAAGCTATGATCGACTAAGTTAGCCAAGGAAACCGCCGATTTCTGCACTAAAGCCGCTAAATGTAGGGCGGTTTGCATTCCATCCCCAGAAACCCCGTAATGATGGCAGAGGATATGACCGGATTGTTCACCCCCTAGCATGGCTCCAGTTTCCCACATTTGCGCCTGAACGTGCTGATCACCCACGGCAGTCCGCAAGAATTGACCCCCCAGTTTTTGCCAAGCGCGTTCAAAGCCTAAATTAGCCATCACCGTGGCTACTAATAACCCATCGGGTAGCTGTCCTGCTTCTAAGAGGGAACGACCCCAAAAATAGAGGATATAATCGCCATCTACTACTCTACCTTGACTATCCACGGCCAGGACTCGATCGGCATCGCCATCGAAGGCAAACCCTAAATCCGCTTGCTGATTAATCACCGCCGCCTGTAAGCTTTCTAAATGGGTAGAACCACAATTAACGTTAATGCGATCGCCGTCGGCTCGATCGTGTAGGCAGATAACTTCCGCCCCCAAGGTTTGGAATACTAAAGGTGCTAGGTTAACGGCTGCCCCCCAAGCTAGATCTAAAACTATTTTTAATCCCGATAGGTTAATATCCGTCCCGACGGAATCAATGACAGCTTGATAGTATTTTTGGATTAATTCGGGACAAAAAGTCGCTTTTCCCCAATTTTCCGGTTTATCTGCTAATTCTAAATTGCCTCTTAAACCCGCTTCTATCTGTGCCGCTAAACTGCCAGACAATTTTAAACCGCTGCCGTCAAAAAATTTAATGCCGTTATCTTCAGGAGGATTATGACTGGCAGAAATCATGATCCCCCCCATCGCTTCGCTTTCTCTGGTTAAATAGGCGACGCAGGGAGTGGGACATAATCCCAGTTGCCAGACTTCTATTCCCGCCCAAGTTAAACCCGCAGTGATAGCATTGGCTAACATATCACTGGAATTACGGGAATCTTGACCGATAATTATCGGTTTGGTGACACCAGCCTGATTTTTTAATACCTGTCCTGCCCAAAATCCGATTTGTAGCGCTAGGGGGGCAGTTAATAATTCTCCCACTTGGCCGCGAATTCCGTCCGTGCCAAACAGGGGGGATGGCGGTAATTCGATTAAACCCGTTAAGGATAACAGGGGATGCGATCGATTTTTTTGTCCATTTTGATACGATAGAGAAGCTACCATGGCCGATTCCTTTCCTCACACGACACATTCAGAGGATAACATGATCACCGATTTTTTGAAATCAATGTTCCCAGTTGACCTTAATCCTCCTTCCGGGGTTCCTTACATAGGGTGTGGGGAGATGGGGAGATGGGGTGTGGGGTGTGGGGTGTGGGGTGTGGGGTGTGGGGTGTGGTGTGTGGGGAGATGGGGAGAATAAATAAAAATAGTCTCCTCAATCCTGTCTCCTCAATCCTGTCTCCTCAATCCTGAATGAAGATTGTTGATTTTTGCAGGAGGTCTAATCAAGGAACCGAGGTTATTTGGTAAGCTAAAACGGTAATCTTGACCCCCGAATGCCCGTGCTGATCAGTGTTGTCATCCCTACCTACAATCGCCAAGCAATTTTAAAAAAATGTTTACTAGCCCTAGAAAATCAGCGTTTAACCGATAATAAAGTGGAAAACTACGAAATAGTCCTTGTCGATGATGGCTCTACCGATGCGACGATCGCCTGGCTAGAAAGTCACAAAGCCAATTTACCCCATCTGCAACTGTGGCAACAGGATCACGGCGGACCGGCGATCGCTAGGAATCTGGGGGTAGAAAAAGCCCGTGGTGATACAATTATTTTTATCGATAGCGATCTGGTAGTGACAGAAAATTTTTTGCAAGCTCATGCCGACGCTTTAACTGCTGGAGCAGCCAATCTCGGCAGCGATCGCTTATTTACCTACGGCACTGTCATTAATACCTGTAACTTCGAGCATCCCAGCAGTGAACCCTATAAAATCACCGATTTCTCCGCCGCCTATTTTGCCACGGGCAACGTGGCGATCGCTAAAAAATGGTTATTAGCGGCAGGATTATTTGATACTCAGTTTCAACTCTACGGTTGGGAAGATTTGGAATTAGGGGTGAGATTGAAGCAATTGGGACTAAAATTAATTAAATGTCCAGAAGCCGTCGGTTATCATTGGCATCCCCCCTTTAATCTCGCTCAAATTCCCAATCTCATCGATAAGGAAATTCAACGAGGACGAATGGGAGTGCTTTTTTATCAAAAACATCCCACCTGGGAAGTGCGGATGATGATTCAAATGACTTGGATTCATCGACTGTTGTGGGGTTTACTTTCCCTGGGGGGAACCCTGAATGAACGCAGCCTCTCCCCGCTGTTACAATGGTTAATCGATCGAGGTAAACCGCAATTAGCCCTAGAAATTGCCCGCATTTTTCTCAATTGGTACAACGTGCGCGGCGTTTATCAAGCTTATCGGGAAATACAGCTTCAGTGAAATGTCTTGCCGAACACCACCGACGGCGTTTCTCACAAAGACGAGGTATGACTGGATTTGACATCGACAACCGACTCCCTAAAACCAGAGACTTTGTACCTCACCATCGAGATAACTGCCCTAAAGGTGAACATTTGCCGATAAAAAACTGAATATTTGCTTTCTTTTTCTGATAATTGCTGCCACAATCAAAAGCAATCGGCATAGGGAGCGGCGGAAAACACTGACCACATTTGCCCCTTGTGAATTATCCTCTGAGATTGGGCATATTATAAAGTAAATTTTCCTAGAGGAGGAATCCCATAATGAATATCTTCGATATTTTAATCGGTTTTGTCGGTGGAGGTGCGATCGGGGGTGGGGCTTTATATGCCCTGCAAGAGGGAAAAATCAGGGAAGCACTACAGAAATATGAGAAAGTTCGGGCGGCTTTAGGTGAAACCGAAAAGGAGTTAAAAGACAGCAAAGGACAGTTAAAACAACTCGCTCTCTCCGAAGAACGGATTCGCAATATCGAAGCCACCTATAGAGAAGAAGTGGCTAAATTGCAAGAAGAGTTAGAAGATAGCCAAGGACGTTTACAAGAGATAGCCAGCGCAAATCCCGCTCAAGCCGTGGAAGTCGCCGATAAAACCCAAATTCAGCCACTTGAACCGGAATACGAAGCTAAAATCGAGGAATTGCGCCAAAGCTATCAAAGTCAAATACAAGAGATCATAGACGGGAAGCAAGGGGAAATGGAAGCCCTGCGTCAAAGTCAACAGGAGCAGATTCTAGAATTAGAAAAGGGCTATCAGTCGCAAATTCAACAACTAGAACAGGGTTATCAAAGCCAACTGTTAGAATTACAAAACGCCCGCCAAGCAGTAGTGGATGATCGAACCACTGAAATCGTCGAACCCTGGGATGATTTCCCCGATAGCCCCAGTGCCGAAGAAATAAATCCTTTTGATGGTTTTATCACCGAAGAAAACCTAGGATTGGAACCAGAATTTGCCCCCGAAATGCCCCTAGAAACCTCCGTTTCCGAGGAGACATTTGACGGTTTAAACAGCCCAGAAGAAACCTTAGTTTCTCCAGAAATGACTGAGAGCGAAGATTTTCCCGTCATGGCAGAACCAGCAATCTCTGACTGGGAGATGTCCGCTGCTGAGATAGAATTTCTCAACAGTTTAACATTAGAGGAAGAAACGAGAACTATCGGTAGCCTAGAAGAATTATCGGCTAATTACGGTCAGATTCAAGAAACCGTTAGCAGTGACACCAGTTTCTCTGATTTATTAGCCCCCGACACCGAAAAATTCGCTGATAACCAAAATTTTCTCGATGACTTATTTGCTGATACCGCTGACAGCAATAACCCCGAATTATTCGATTATTTTGCGGAAGAAACCCCTACAGTTGCATCTAACCGCCAAAATGTTGCTTCTGTTGCGAGTGACCAAGAAGAACTAGATTTCTTCAGTATGTTGGATAATGAAGAAATGGCTAATCTAGAATCCTTACCTTCTGACGAAGAACTGCCCCTTGATGATCTATTTAGCGATGATTTATTCTCGGATGGGGACAATAGCAAAACCACGAGGCTAGAATCTCATCAGTAGGCAGATTGCCCGCTATGAAGGCAGAAGACAGAATTTCTTCCCCACCCGATTTCTGGCTTCTGACTTTCTTAACTGCGCCACCAGATGGGCGTTTTCCCCCTGTCCCCCGATTCCCTTACCATAACGTGGAAAAAAAATCTACATCAAAAGTAGTGGACATTGGCAAAAAAACAAATATGATATAGGAGGATACGTTGTATCCTTTTGACTTTACCTAACCTTATAACTAAGGAGATCTTCCAGTGGAACTCACTATCAAAACCCTTGTTTTATCCACTGCCACTTTCGGCTTAATGTTGGGTGTGGCACAAAACGCCCAAGCCGCTACTCTAATTTCTGGAGTCACTGCCGCAACGACGAACATACCCGGACAGAGTTCGCCACTATGGGATCTAAACGATACTGTCAACGGCAAGGGGCTGCCCGGTAACACTCCGAGTCTTACGGGAAATCACCTGCCGTCGAACACCGGTAATTCTTGGCGGTCAGTGGAATCCCTAAACCCGGGTGCTGGAGGTAATATCACTTTTAGTCTCAATGGTAGCTATAATCTATCTGGGTTTACTTTCTGGAACCTTGGCGGTAATGGTGAAGCTCTTACCCGTCAGGGAATTAAAAATGTGACGATTCAATACTCCAACGGTGGAACAACTTGGATTACCCTGAGTGGCGCTGGCGTTCCCAGTATGTTTGCTCAAGGAACTTTTGGTTCCCCAGCTACCAGCCAGACCCCACAGCAGTTCAATTTTGCCCCAGTCGCTGCGACTCATGTTAGATTTACTAATCTGAGTAACTTTGGGGGGTTCACTGGCATCGCGAACAATCGCATTGGCTTCTCAGAGATTCAGTTTGCAACCGAAATCCCCGAACCTTCTTCCTTGCTTGCTCTGTTAGCCTTTGGTTTAGCGGGCGTTAGTTTGGGAAAAAGAATTTAACTTAGTGTCAGCAGAAGTCCCTCGCTAGAAGTCCCTCGCTTTTAGCGATGGGATGAATGCCCAACATATAGACAATTCTCAAAAACCGATGCTCCGATAAACAGATATTGACCACTATTCCTTAAGCGATAACCGAGCTTCGGCGGGTCGTGTTGCCAGGACAAGTATGGGTCTTAGGAACTAGGACGGATGCCGGGGTCGGGAAGGTAAGACTGGCTATCTTTCGGGCGTTGTCAGGTGTAAAGATGAATCAAGCAAAAGTGTAGGGAACTGGAACATCCTTAAACTTAAGGTAATGAATTAGAAGCGGTAGGGAATTTTCTAACATTTTGACACATTTTGAATAGCAGAGAGTCTGACGATGAAG
>NZ_JADBUE010000018.1:0-7158 GCF_020245805.1 Microcystis sp. M179S2
ACCTATCATTAATTTATTTGGTGCGTTGCAAGTAAAACGTAGGGTGCGTTAGACGGCGATAATCTCTGCTTAAACTTAAATCTAACAATCCGTCGTAACGCACCACACCTATCATTAATTTAACTTTATTATAACATATAATTAATTTGCAAGAGTTCTTATCTATCATTAATTTATTTGATGCGTTACGCTATCGAAGGGCGCACCCTACTACTACTAATTATTGTACTGTAAAAGGATAATGCTGGGTTTTTAAAGGTTCCAATTTTAACAGGTCAAAAGCCCTATTTTTAAAGAGTTTTACCATTATTCAGCAATCCCTAATTAGGATAAACTCGCCCTTTCCAACCTCCCCCTTGGCCGCGCCAATAACGCAGGGCAGAATCCACAGTCATTAAACTATAAAAGAGGGCAATTAGGGGTAAAGTTAAAGCCCGCAGGGGGGATAATTTATATAGTCTTAAAGTCGGGCTATAGGAGAGGGCGATTAGTAATAAGGTGACGGCGCTAATTATGATAATTGATGTTTCTTTTAAGACCAATCCCCAGATTAAGCCCAAGGGGGCGGCTAAATAGGTTAAAAACATCCCGAAAATTGTGCCGATTAACCAAAGTGTTGAGTAATTTAGTTGTGTGAAGGCGGTGCGGGCTACCATATTCCAAATGCTGGCTAAATCGGGATAGGGACGGAGACTATAGGTGCTTTCTGTTAATCCTAACCAGATGGAACTCTCGTTATTTTCGGGGTGATTTTGCAGATATTTTTTAACCGCAATCGCCAAAGAACAATCATCAATTAAAGCTTGTTTAAGAATTTCAATACCGCCAATTTTTTCTAGGATATCTCGGCGAATTAAAATGCAACCCCCGGCGGCGGCTGCTATCGGGGAATTAGGATTATTAACTAGGGGAAAAGGATAGAGTTTCTCGAAGAAAAAAACAAAGGCAGGAATAAGAAATCTTTCCCAAAAACTGTCACAGCGTAGCAACACCATCAGGGAAACTAACGCTTGTTTTTCCTGTACTGCTTTAGTAACTAATTGGGTTAAATTATCTGTTGCATGGGCAATATCGGCATCGGTGAAGAGAAAATAATCGGGTGCAAATTTCTCGGTAGCCTCTGTTATTCCCTGTTTCATTGCCCATAATTTACCCGTCCATCCTATCTCTAAAGGTTGTCCAGAAATAATAGTTATTTGTCCAGATTTATGAGATTGATCAGCAATTTCTTGAGCAACTTTTCCCGTGCCATCACTGCTTTGATCGTCAATTAAAACAATCGAAAATTCGCCTTGATAATCTTGGTTAAAGAGGGAGGTTAAACTGATAGGTAAAACGTCGGCTTCGTTTCGTGCGGGGATAATTGCCGAGACTTTTGGATAATTTGTTAAGGGAGAAGTGAGAGAATTAATTTTTTGGTTAGATAGCCAAAATTGTCCCCTGGCTAAGATTAAATATAACCAAATTATTAGCGATAGGAAAGTAACTAATAATAATAAAAATGTCATAAGCTAGTCGGCTTTCGATGAGGGAATAGGGAACAGGTCAAAAAGAGTAAGTAGGTAGGTGTTAAAAGTTGTCAGACACCCCCCTTATTAAGGGGGGCAGGGGGGATCGAACCTAAAATCCATTTTTAATTTAATTATAACCAGCTACTTATCAAATTTAGATGCACAACAGCTTCATAAGTTTGGGGTTTAACAGAGGGCAAATTAGGGTAAAATAGAGGCAAGTTAGCAAAATTAGGCGAGGGAGTAAATCATGGATTATGATGTCGTAATTATTGGGGGTGGACCGGCGGGAGGTCACTGTGGTAGATTATTAAGTGAAAAAGGTTATCGTGTTCTTTTAGTAGAACAACATTCTAGTTGGCAAGATAATAACTTTTCTAGTGCCGCTTCTCCCCTAGAAATTTTAGAACAATTCAATCTCCCCGAAACCGTAGTGGCTAGGTTTTGGAAAAATATCGAAATTATCTCCACTAGCATACATCATTTTTGGTCATCAGCGCAACCTTTAGGGGTAGTTTTTGATTTTGCCAAATTGCGAGAGTTTTTAGCCGCAGAAGTGCTGCGTTGGGGGGGAGAAGTTCGGTTAGGTTGTCGTTATCTGAAATATCAACAAACGGAGAATCAGCTAACTGTTTTCTTGAAATCAAAAGGCGAGGAAATCGAAACAGTTACTACTCGTTTATTGGTTGATGCTACCGGATACGCTAGAGCGGTTATGTATAAACAAAGACGAGAAAAACCTGATTTTTTAAAAGCAGTGGGCATTGAATATTTAATTGCTGTGCCAGAAGGAGATTATCAAAAATATCAAGATAATTTAGTATTTTTTCTCGGTCATAAATGGAGTCCTAAAGGTTATGGCTGGATTTTTCCTATGGATAATCAGCAATTAAAAATAGGAGCCGCTTGGTTAGAGGGAGAACATCCTTATATTTCTGAAGTTAAGCCTTTAAAAAGTTATATTACCGACATAATAAAAGACTACATGAACTTAGATAATTATGCTCTAGTAGATCAACACGGTTCCATCGTAGAATATTCCTGTGGATTGCAAGATATTTACTATAAACAACCAAATATTATCGCCATAGGTGATGCAGTTTCAACTATCAATGCTTTAGGAGGAGAGGGAATTAGACACGCGATGAAAGGAGCGGAAATTGCTTGTCAATACATGGAAGAATATTTACAGGGAAAATCGAGTAGTTTTGCCCCTTATCAACAGAGGATGCAAGAATATTTTCAACCAAAATGGAATTTATCCGATCGCCTCAGTCGCAAAGTTTATTTAGAATATAGTGATGTGCGTATAGATCAAGGAGTATCCTATCTCAAGTATCTTTCCACTCAGGATATAATCGACATTTTATTTTACTACAAATTTGAAAAATACACAAAAGGGTTAGGAGGATTTCTGCTGGGGAAATTACGTCAATGGTGGCACCGAATTTTCCCTAGTCAAAAACCTGAGTAAATAGGCTAGGATAAAGCTAAGGAAACAATATTGGTAAAGACCGTGAGTAAGTTTATTCGCTACAGTACAATGATCACCCTGCTGGGTATTTTAGGAGCCTGTAGTGGCAATCCTGCCCTAGAAAATCGTCTGGCTGCCGATCCTAATCTACAAACAAATCCCATACCAGAAAATTCTCCTAATAACAGGCAATTACCCGCAAATTTTCCCGCAGAAATTCCTCGATATAGTCAATCAGAATTATTATCCGTGCAGACAAATCCTGATAATACTGGTGGACAAACCCGTTGGCAATCCAACGATCCCAGCAATGCGATCGAGGCTTTTTATCAACAGGAATTAGTTAATAATAATTGGGAAATTATCACTCCCTTTTCTGGGGAAGGAGTCAATAGTACCTTGACAGCCCGTCGAGATAATTTAGAATTAACTATCACCATAACTGCCACTTCTCCCAATACCGAATATAGCCTCGATTATCGTCCAACGGGAACCCCGATTGCTTCCCCTAGTCCCTCCCCTATTTCTTCCCCCTTACCCAATCTTAATCCCACCAGTTTTAACGATCTCGAATCCTTACCTAATCCCTTAAAGAGCCACATTCAAGACTTAGCTAGATTGGGAGTATTAACAGGTAATAACAATCAGTTTAACCCTAATGATACAATAACGCGCCGAGAATTTGCCCGCTGGTTGTTACAGGCTAATAATGCCATTTATGCCAATGTAGCGGGTAAACAAATCCGTTTAGCTACTCCCAATAGTTCCCCAGCTTTTAGTGATGTTAAAAATAACGATCCCGATTATATTTATATTCAAGGATTAGCGGAAGCGGGGTTAATTCCCTCTCCTTTAACGGGAGATAGTAGCGCCCTTTTATTCCGTCCCAATGCTCCTTTAACCCGGGAAGATTTAATCGCGTGGAAAGTGCCATTAGATATTAGAAAAGCTTTACCGAGCGCCAATCTTGATACGATTAAAAATACTTGGGGTTTTCAGGATACTAATAAAATTAACCCGCAGCTGGTGCGCGCTCTTTATGCCGATTTTCAAAATGCCGAACAAGCCAATATTCGGCGAGTTTTTGGTTTTACTACCCTATTTCAGCCAAAAAGACCGGTAAATCGCGCTGAAGCTGCCGCTGCTTTATGGTATTTTGGTTTTCAGGGTGATGGTGTTTCCGCTGCCGATGCTTTGCAGGGTCAAGATACGCAACAGAGTGGGGTTAATTGAAATCTGTCCATAAAAATTAAGGGTGTGTTAGGAAAATACAAGCCATTCTTTTTGACATTTCTTCATATCTATTCAGAAAAATTAACAGAGGATTCTTGACCCTGCAGCTAGGGGAATATTTTATGCTAAAGATATAACTCTGCTGCAGGGGATTTTCTTGCTGACTTCCGCTGCTATTAACATTATGACCCATCAAACTCTCAAACTCGCCGGGATGAGTTGCGCTGGTTGTGCTGATTCGATCGAACGGATAATTAAATCTATCCCCGGAGTGATTCGATGTCAAGTTAATTTTGGCATGGAACAGGTGGATGTGGACTATGACCCCAAGCGTACCGATCTTAACACTATTCAAGCAAAAGTTAGGGATGCCGGTTTCCAAGCTACACCGATAACGGAAATTAATCTCGAATCCAGGCCAGAAAAAGAACTTCTCACTAAACTATCGATCGCTATTGTTATTAGCATTATACTTTTTATCGGTTCTTTGCCGATGATGACGGGTTTATCTCTATCTTTTATTCCCCACTGGTTACACGCTCCCTTATTCCAATTAATTCTCGCTACTCCCGTCCAATTTTGGTGTGGTCAAAGTTTTTATAAAAATGCTTGGAAAGCCTTTAAAAACCGCACTGCCACCATGGACACTTTAGTAGTTTTGGGAACCAGTGCCGCCTATTTTTATTCCTTGTTTTCAACCTTCGGGAGCGATTTTATCGAAAAACAGGGGTTTGATTCCCATGTCTATTACGAAGCATCAGCTATCGTCATTACTCTGATTTTACTCGGTCGTTTCCTCGAAAAACGTGCCAGAAAAGAAACAGCCGCCGCTATTAAACAATTAATGAGATTACAGGCAAAAACTGCTAGGGTGATTAGGGAAGAACAGACGCTAGATCTACCGATCGAAGAGGTAAAAGTAGGAGATATAATTTTAGTGCGTCCGGGAGAAAAAATTCCCGTCGATGGCATAATTATCCAAGGCAGTTCTAGCATTGATGAATCGATGGTGACGGGGGAAAGTTTACCCGTGCGAAAAACCGTCAATCAACAGGTAATCGGTGCGACAATTAATAAAACTGGTAGCCTACAAATGCAAGCGTTACGGGTGGGAAAAGATACGGTTTTAGCTCAGATTGTCCGATTAGTGCAAACCGCGCAAGCATCAAAAGCACCTATACAAAGATTAGTCGATCGAGTGACCGCTTATTTTGTGCCGGTGGTGATGATTATTGCGGTAATAACTTTCTTATTTTGGATTCTCCGCACGGGTAATCTCACCCTCGCTTTGATTACAATGGTGGAAGTCTTAATTATCGCCTGTCCCTGTGCGCTAGGATTAGCTACACCCACCTCGATTATGGTGGGAACAGGACAGGGAGCAAAACAGGGAATTTTAATTAAAAATGCCGAAAGTTTAGAATTAGCCCAGGGCATCACTACTATTGTTCTAGATAAAACGGGAACTCTCACCCAGGGTAAACCAACGGTGACAGACTTCTTGACTCGCGAGGGGGTGGGGGATGGACGGGAATTATTGCTGCTGCAGTTAGTCGTGTCGGTGGAGAATCATTCTGAACACCCGTTAGGAGAAGCAATAGTTAAATATGGGCAGTTAAACCAGATTAAACCCCTAGAAGTAACCGAATTTGACTCAATAACTGGGGCAGGAGTGCAGGGAAAAGTCGGGTCGGATTTAGTGCAAATCGGTACACAACAATGGTTAGAACGTCAAGGGGTTGAAACAAAAGTTCTTAAAAAAGTCGCCCACGATTGGGAATGGCAGAAAAAAACCGTGGCTTGGATAGCGGTTAACGGGGGTTTAGAGGGGGTGATCGCCATTTCCGACGTTTTAAAACCTTTTTCTTCCTCAGTGGTCGCCAAGCTCAAAAAAATGGGCTTAGAGGTGATGATGATGACGGGGGACAACCTCGAAACCGCAGAAGCGATCGCCAGCGAGTTGGGTATCCGGCGCTTTTTTGCCGCACTCCGTCCCCAACAAAAAGCCGAAAAAATCGAATATTTGCAGAAAAAAGGGAAAATTGTCGCCATGGTTGGCGATGGCATCAATGATGCGATCGCATTGGCGCAAGCGGACTTAGGTATTGCTATTGGCACGGGGACCGATGTAGCGATCGCTGCCAGCGATATAACCTTAATTTCGGGAGATTTACAGGGAATTGTGACTGCTATTGAGTTAAGTCGGGCAACAATGGGAAACATCAAAGAAAATCTCTTTTTTGCTTTTATTTATAACCTGATTGCCATTCCCATCGCTGCCGGAGTCCTCTATCCTTTTCTGCTCAATCCGATTATTGCCGGTGCTGCCATGGCTTTAAGTTCCCTTTCCGTGGTGACAAATGCCTTACGATTGCGTCGAGTTCATCCCAGGGTGGGGAGTGGGGTGTAGGGTGTGGGGGTTATTTATTTTCAAGGGAACGAATCAAAGTTAGCAGCAGTCGGCCCACTGATTCACATTGATTAAGAATAGGATTGACGCTCTGAGGGGAAGCTAGTTCAACTCTTTGAGAGATTAACCAATGAGTCTCCAACTCTTTGAGAGAACCTTGAGCTATGTACAAAAATTGGATATATTCCTGGACTTCCCCGTTGACAAAAAGCCATAAGCTGTGCTGTAGAAGGGATTAAAAGAATTTCCAGCGCCCCGTTACTGGGTACAAATTAGGGAAACTTCCAATAAATCTAACGCATGATTGTTGTAGAGAAGTCGGTCGAGTTATCTTAGAAAAACGATAACTTCCCTCTCTAATCGTACATTCTACTGTATTCAAGCAAATCGTCCCCAGGTCTTCCAACAAAGTCCGAAAACTATGCACAGGGAGGTTCTCTTGATTCCGTTTTTTTCTCTCTTTAGATTGAACGGATTCACTGCGACTCGCTTTAATCACATTCAGAGAACTATCATCAATTTCTTCATCC
>NZ_JADBUE010000180.1:0-4790 GCF_020245805.1 Microcystis sp. M179S2
AGCAAAATCGGATGATTTAAAACAACATCTTACCCTAGAAAATTTAACCCGTATGATGAGGGAATTAGGGGGAGAATGGGAACTTACCCTTAAATTTCCTGAGCAACAAGTGATTAAATTAAGTAGTGAGCGCCCGTAGTTCCTAGGTTGGTTTGAGGGAATAAATATGTTAAAGAAAACCTCTCAATTCTCAGGAAAAGCGAAACCCAACACCCAACACCTAAATCTGTCTGAATCTTTTTGTTGGGTTTCCTTGGGTGTATTGTTGGGTTTCCTTTTTGTTGGGTTTCCTTGGGTTTATTGTTGGGTTTCCTTACGTCTATCGGCTAGACAAGGAAAAAGCGATCGAGGATTTCCGACAAGCCGCCGAACTGTTCCGCCAGCAAGGGAACGCGCCAGCACGCGAAAAAGCCCTGCAATTCCTACGGCAATTAGGCGCGGTCTAGATACTCGATCGATTTTGAATCTCACCCCGAAAAAAGCGATCGATCTTACAGCAAGATTTCTAGCGCTAGGGTGAACCCCGGAACCACATCTTCCCCGCTTAAAATCGCGTTCTCGGGATAACAGGTAATCGTCCCGTCCTGACGGTAGACAAAAGCCTGTTGATTCTGGCGATCGATCAACCATCCTAACTTCACCCCGTTCTCCCGATACTCCTCCATTTTCCGCTTTAACTTGGATAAACTATCGGTTTTAGAACGGATCTCGATCACGAAATCCGGCGCGAGATCGAGAAATTCATCCTCCCTTTCCTGCCAACCAGACGGTAAACGTTCTCTCGCCACGAAAGCCACATCGGGAGAGCGTACCGCGCTATTGGCCAGTTTAAAACCGCCGCTAGAACTAAATACCTCTCCTAACCCGTTCTGTTCGACCCAGTAGAGCAGGCGAGCGCCGGCTTTCAGTTCTCGATTCGCTGAAATACTTCCGATCGGGGGCATAGTGACTAACGTTCCATCTGCATTGCGTTCAAAGCGTAATTCCGGGTTCTGACAACTGAGGCGAATTAATTCCGCATCAGTAATCGTCGGGGATTTGCTTACCATATTGCATCAAAAAAAACAAGTATTTTTCACTAAATGATAACAAAGCGATGCCGATTGCCGCGCTTTTTCCTTTTGTACCCGAAAGGAAAAAAAATTGATCGCCCTATTCTGCATATTCCCAAAAAAGCAACCGATGAATTAGGTAGAAGCTCAAATCACCCTCACCGAGGCACTACCCATGAAATCCTTCGCCCTTCTCACCACCGTCAGCCTAATCGGCCTCTCCACCCTCGCCACTGTTCGCCCCGTTATGGCCCTAGAAAGCCGACAACCAGCCGAAACCCGGATCGCTCAAGCGAACTACAAAGAAGCGATCGCCCACTTTAACCGGGGAATTAACTACATCCAACAGGAAAAATATGATCTCGCCCTCGCTCAATTCACCAGAGCGATCGAAC
The DNA here is from genome assembly GCF_020245805.1 of Microcystis sp. M179S2. Lineage (NCBI taxonomy): Bacteria > Bacillati > Cyanobacteriota > Cyanophyceae > Chroococcales > Microcystaceae > Microcystis > Microcystis sp. M179S2. Next base: position 1,448 of record NZ_JADBUE010000180.1, read on the forward strand.
TCGATCCGGACTATAGCGAAGCTTACCTCGGTCGGGGCATGATTTACACGATTCGCGAACAATGGCGGCCGGCGTTTCAAGACCTGAACACCGCGATCCGACTAAACCCCCGCGCTGCCTACGCTTACCATTTCCGCGGATACGTCCATCTCGCATTTAACCAGAGACAAAATGCGATCGCCGATCTAACAACGGCCGCCGAATTATTTCGCCAGCAGGGAAACACAGAAATGTACAACAGCGCCATAGAAGCACTACGGCAGATAGGTGCGTAAGTTGCAAGGGAGAGCGATCGCTCTCCCCCTCTAAACTTTTGTGAAAAAAGCAACCTGAAGACTTAAAACTTAATCGCATAATTGGAAAAAAACCAACGATAACATCCTTGCAAGTATCCCCCGACTAAAGAGGAGTCAATCCGATGAAACCAATTACTTTCACCCTATCGGTGCTACTGGCCACCACTGGCCTACTGGTTCAACCCGGAGGCTTCCTGATGGAAAACATTCCACCCATCCTCGCCCAGGAGCAGACCGCTTCTAGAGTCTATCAGAAAGCCAGCCCCGCCGTCGTCACCGTCAAAAATGGCAGCGGCCACGGTAGCGGCTTTCTCGTCAGTCCCGACGGTATCATCATTACCAACGCCCACGTTGTTGCGGACGGACCCCGGGTGGTGACGGTGAAATTTGCCAACGGACAGCAGGCCTCAGCAGACGTGATCGGCTTCGCCAAAAATGGCGTGGATTTAGCCGTCCTGCGGATTTATAACCGCCAAAACCTGCCCTATCTTCCCCTCGCCCGTCCGAACTCCGCCAAAGTCGGCGAAAGCGTTTTCGCCATCGGCACACCTTTAAACGAGGACTATCAAAACACCCTCACCCAGGGCATTATCAGCCGTCTCGACCCCGAAAAAGGCATCGTACAACACAACGCTAATATCAACAAAGGCAATTCCGGCGGGCCGCTTTTGAATTCACGGGGGGAAGTGGTGGGGGTTAACGTCGCAGGCGATATCGGGAGTTACGTTTACGACGGTGCGGGAAACCCGATCGGCCTTACCCAGAGCGGCATTAATTTCGCCGTTTCCCTCGATCGCCTGCAAGCTTTCCTCACCGCAGTTAAAACAGGTGATGTCTCCACCGTCTCAACATTAGGACAGGACGATCGGATACAGTTACTCGCCCTCCCTCTTAACGGTCAGACCGTTCAAGGCAACTTGACCAAAGACCAAAACGAGCAATATTACGGGTTCGAGGGTCGTGCCGGACAGAAAATCGTTCTGGATATGAACAGCAACGAGATCGCTCCCTATCTTGTCCTCTATCGCGTTCTCCAATCTTCCGAGGGGACAAAATACCCACAGGTCGCCCGTAGTAACCAGCGTGTCGATCGCGCTCCCGGGGATTTTAACGCTCGACTCGTAACCGAATTACCCGCCGATGGAGTTTATATCCTAGTGGCTACCTCTCGCGAAGGGGGTGAATCGGGTCGCTACACCCTCAACGCCGCCGCTAACCCTTAAATAATCCCATTTTGACCCTAATCACGATTCTAATCCCTATTTTCTGAGGAACTATCCCTATGAACTCTAGATATATTTCCCACCGTCTCGCTTGCGTCGGCCTCCTCGCCACTGTCCTCCTCGGTGGTATCGCCCCCGGTTTCAGCCAATCGACCACCCCGAATGGCGTCACCTTCTTCTGTAAAGAGGTGTTCGATCGCGCATCGGGAGGAAAAATACCCGCCACCCTGGCTTGGATTCCCCAAAGGAGCGGCAATGTGCGGATTATCGGCTGGAAATCGGAATATTTCTCCAAACGTTCCCCGGTTCGTTGCGAGGAAGTCACGAAAAAATTCCAGGAAGCCTATAATCAAGGGCGTTTTAACTATCTCACCACCGGCCGGGCGAAGGGATACCCGATCATCTGCAGCGTTTCACGATCCGGCGATCCCTGCGATGGTAATAGCCAACTTTTTACCCTTAAACCCCACGATAATCCAGATTTAGTCTTGCAACAACTCATGGACATCCTAGAGGGGAAAAGCTCGGATATGCTCCTCCAGAATTCCGGAGATAAAACCTATATCTCGATGACGGAGTTTTTCGCCAAAGCACCACTCGCCGATCGCGACGCACCCTGTGGTACGAGATCTGCTGGCCCGCAAAATAATTGCGTTCCCACCCGCTAGAATTTTCGCTGTTTTACCCCGAATTTCCCCATAATAACCATGTTGAAACCCTTTCCCCTACTCCTAAGCCTCCTACTTCTGCCCGTCGTACCGGTTAAAGCGCTATCCCCTTTCTCTCCCCCGGCGATCGTGGCGGAAGACAGCCCAAACGCGCAGATCGAGCGATCGATCCGTCAAGTCACTGTTAAGATTACTAGCGAGATAAATCGGGGATCGGGAATCATTATCGGGAAAAAAGGCAGTATATATCTCGTTTTGACCAACGCTCACGTTACCCGCGGCGCGACCACCCTACAGATCCAAACCCACGACGGCCAAACCCGCACAGCCTCGATCGCGCCGAATTCCCTTTTAAAAGATAAGGATCTGGCCCTCGTGGAGTTTAGCGATACCAGGGATTATCCGATCGCTAAAATTCGCGCCATTTCCCCGGATGCGGAACTAGATATCACTGTAACCGGTTATTCCGCAGAAACGGGGCAGTACACCACCGATAACGGGAAAATTGAACAAACAAGCGATCGACCCCTCCGGGAGGGCTACAGCGTCGGTTATAGTGGCGATATCGTGCAGGGAATGAGCGGCGGTGGTATCTTTTTCGAGGATGAGTTAATCGGCATTAACGGGCGATCGGCCCATCCGATTCTCTCTAACTACATCTACGAAGACGGTACAAAACCCACAGACGCAGAAATCCAACAGATGAGAGCGGTTAACTGGGGCATTCTCCTTAATACCCTATTAACCTACATCCGTCCGGAAATCCTCAGCGCCTATAACCTGCCCCTACCGCAGGTGAACCCCGATATAGAAACCACCGCCCCTCCTGACTATATCGCCGAATTAGAAACAAAAGCCAAGGGTTTCACCGTGCGGATTGATAGTAGCAGTAAAGCCAATGGAAGTGGCGTAATTATCGCTAAAAAAGGCAATATTTACACGGTTTTAACCGCAGACCATGTATTATGTGAGAAGGAAGAAAGTCAAGATGCTGCAAGTAAACCTTGTCCCGATAACACCTACACCGTCGTCACCAGCGACGGCAAAACTCGAAACATCGAGAAAAGCACCATCATCCGGCAGGAAGGGGTAGATTTAGCAGTTTTTCAGTTTGAAAGCCTGGACAATTATCCCGTTGCGGAAATAGCGAATTATA